>NZ_LIFT01000016.1:0-94578 GCF_001297795.1 Citrobacter sp. CtB7.12
GGATGACAGGAGAATAATGATGAGTTGCAAGTTTGAATGGATCAATGAGCCCGCCATATGGCGCTACGAAAATAACGCCCTGTCGGTAATCACAGATGATCATACCGATTTCTGGCGTCGTACCTGGTACGGGTTTGAGCGTTTTACCGGTCACATCTACGCTACTGACGTAACAGGAGATTTTACTTTTCAGGTCAGGATCCGCGCAGACTTCACCACACTTTATGACCAGGCCGGAATTATGATGCTCTCTGACGAACAGCACTGGCTCAAAGCTGGCATCGAATTTAACGATGGAGCACCTGCAATCGGGAGTGTACTCACGCTGGGAAATTCCGACTGGGCTACAGGACTCTTTCCAGGGGATCCGAAGGAGTTCTGGCTGCGTCTGACCCGTAAGAAAGATGCGTTACGATTGCAGTACTCCTCAGATGGACAGCACTGGCCATTACTTCGCTTATGCTATTTCCCCACGGGCCCAGTAAGAACGGGCGTCATGTGTTGTACACCTCAGCGCCAGGGATTGGAGGTAGAATTTCTTGATCTCAGACTGACTCCTGTGATGGATAAAGGACTGCACGATCTGAGCTGATAAAATTCAATAAATTATAAAAAACGGAGAATCCGTTTATGAAGCCATTTTCGGGAGGCCTTAGCAGGTATTGCAGTGTTCTATTATTTCCACTGGCGATGCTCATCTACGATTATTCAGCCTATCTGATCACGGCTCTCATCCAGCCGGGCATCATCCGCATTTTCCGTGAGCTTCAGGTTGATATCACCCAAGTACCCGCCTCTATCAGTCTTTATTTGGCCGGAGGTCTGGCGTTCCAGTGGTTTCAGAGGCCTCTCTCCGACCGGATTGGTCGCCGTCATGTTCTGCTCACAGGTGTAATGATCTTTGCCCTGACCTGGCTGAGCATGATGTTTGTCACCTCGATCGAACAGTATTTTACTGCCCGTTTTATACAGGTAACCAGTATTTGCTTCATCTCCACCGTTGGTTATGTATCAATACAGGAGGCCTTTGATGAAAAGGATTCCATCCGTATTATGGCGGCTCTGACCTCCATCATATTGCTTGTGTCTGTCATCGGCCCACTGGCTGGAGCAGGTTTAATGCCCTTTATGCACTGGAAGCTGTTATTTGTGATCATCGGAGTGATGAGTCTGATGTCCTGGGCCCTGCTGATGTTTAAAATGCCGGAGACTGTCAAATGTCAGGGCCGAAGTTTTCATCCTGGAGATGTATTATCCGATTTTATCCGCGCCTTCAGACATCCGGTGGTACTGACGGGTGAATCGCCACGGATAATCTAGACACTTCTGAGCTGTGATTGGACTGTCGTGGGGTCAGTTCCATAAATGACTCCGAGGTGTCTGTTAAACTCGTTGAGATTCACTGCTGGCGAAAACTACGACGGTCACTATCTGCGAGGTGACGAACTGCAGGTGATTAAAAAAGAGAGCGATATTGAACCGTTGATTGTGCTGAAGGAGTAACCTCTCTCTAAAACTGATGAACCTGGGACATCACTCCGGCTTTTTAGACTGGGGAAAACGAGATCGGTCGCTCAATGAGTATGCTGATTCAGGTAATGTCAAAGAATAAAATATCTGTATAAAATCATGCTACTGGCAATTTGCATCAAATCTCCGGGTAAACAGGGTCAAGATGAGAATTTTCCCGGCATAATACAGGGATACAAAAGTGGATAGAGATCAAACAAACAGCAGCCTGTTCAATGGTGATCCCGTACTTCATGCAACATGGCTGTACTATCAGGAAGGCAAAAGCCAGACTGAAGTTGCAGCTATCATGGGGGTGTCCCGCGTCACGGTTGTCAAATACCTGCAAACAGCCCGGGAAAATGGACTGGTTCATATCAACCTGGATGTGAATGTCTTTGGATCTATCGACGCTGCTTTGCAAATTCGCGATAAATTCAATCTCCAGAGAGTGATCATCGTGCCTGATGGCGAACATGCCGGAAAACGTGATGATACAAAGCTGATGCGGACTCGCCTTTCACGTGCCGGTGGCATGTATCTGAATCAGGTAATTGAGAATGGTGATGTGCTGGGAGTTGCCTGGGGAAGAACAATTCATCAGATGAGCAAAACCATGACGCCGAAGTCATGTAAAAATGTCACCGTTATTCAGATGCTCGGTTCCATGCCCTCTCAACCAGACCTGACGATTATTGAATCCTCATCGCAAATCGCTTACAAGCTTTCAGGCCGTGTCGCCTCGCTGCACGTGCCCGCCGTGGTATCAAGCGCCAGACTGGCCATGGAGTTACAGGCAGAGCCTATTATTCGATCGAATTTTGACGTTCTGACTCGCTGTACGAAAGCCTTTTTTGTCGTGGGTAACGCGCTTGATGAAAATCCCCTGATTCGGGTGGGCGTGCTGAATAAGAAGGAAATGCAGACGTATCGTGATTTAGGCGCAGTAGGTGTCATTTGTGGCCGCTTCTATGATAAGGAAGGGATGCCCGTCGTGGCGGATGTTGACCAGCGTATTCTGGGAATCAGTCTGGCTCAGTTAAGGCAGATTGAACGGAAGATCTTCCTTGCTGGTGGGGAAAGAGGCTATGACGCAACGTTGGGTGCCCTGCTGGGAGGATATGTCACGGACCTGATTGTTGATGAAGGAACGGCAGAGTTTTTGCTGGCGTGTGAATTACCACACTAAAAGAATGAACAACTGCCCCATGTGGATATGGGGCAGGATTTTATTGATTAGCGGCGATAATAAGAACAATACCCACAATATATGAAATAAACATAGTCAGCAGCAGTTTATTGGTTCCGGCTGGCGCACTGGCAAATTCTCTCCAGATGAAGACTCCCCAGATCACGGCAATCATTGTGGCACCCTGTCCCAGACCGTAGGAAATGGCATAACCCGCCTGACCAGACGCAATCAGACTGAATGCCAGACCGACACACCAAATCATACCGCCCAGCCAGCCGCAAACATGATCCCGTAAACTCCCGGAAAAATACATTTTCCCGTTGACCGCTTCTCCTGAAATAGGCTTTTTCATGACCAGCGTGTTAAGGACAAAGTTCGACAAAAACAGCCCCGCGGCAAACAGAACAAGTGCTGAGTACGGCGTCATCAGACCGCTGGCAGGCTGGCTGAAATTGTCAGACATGGAGTCCGCCAGGAAGCGGAAAAACCATCCCATGATGATACCCGCCAGAATGGCAGTAATGAGACCTTTATTACGGCGAGATTTATCCGCCTCCTGCGTGACACGACCATAGGCTATCGCGGTAAAAATAATGGCGATCACAACGCAGGCGACACCGAGGAACAGAATGAGCGGATCGCCCTGCGGATTGCCGATATAGGTGGTGATCACACCCAGAGCCAATGCCAGCCCCACCCCCACAGGAAAAGCTACCGCCATACCGGCAAGATTAATAGAAGCGACCAGAAGAATATTGGAAATATTGAAGATAATCCCTGCCAGTATTGCCGACATCAGACTACTGCTGCTCGCCTGCTGAATATCAGGTATAAAACTGCGACCGGCTTCGCCCATAGAACCCAGCGTGAAGGCAAATAACAAAGAACACAGCAATAATCCAATTGAATAATCCCAATAGAATAGAGGGAACTCCCATTTTTTATTGCTGACAAGTTTGGTTGTATTCGCCCATGAACCCCAGCAAATCATGGTAATAAAACACATTATTATGGCGACAGCATACGATTCCACGATAAACATAAATAACTCCTTGTGGTAGTTATAATCAATCGTTGTGGACAGAGGGGATAGCAGCCATTCCGCGAATGGCTGCTATATGTTATTAATTAAAATAAAGCTGTAATTACGCTTTCAAACCATATGTTTTGAATTTTTCAAGAACAATGGTCATTTCGGCTTCAGACAGAACGGGAACATCGTGATGTAATCCGCCACATTTGATGTATAAATCAGCCAGCGTCTCGGTTTCACCCGCCAGCCACAACGTCTTTTCCAGCGTGACGTCCATGGCCAGCATACCGTGGTGCTGCATCAGCAAGGACTTACTTTCTCTGATCCCTTTAGATACACCGTCAGCCAGTTCAGGGCTGCCAAAGGTATAATAGGGAATACAGGGAATATGATCCGTCCCCGATACCGCCACCATATAATGAATGGCCGGAATTGAATGATTATGTATTGCCACCGCCGTGGAATTCACCGCATGCGTATGTATGACAGCATTCAATTCTGGTCTGGCTTTATAACACGCCAGATGAAATAACCATTCACTTGATGGTATTTTACCCGCTTCAGGTATTCCCTTATCGTCTACAAAGACAATCATGTCCGGCGTCATCTTTGAATAAGCGATCCCACTCGGCGTAATCAACATGCCACCGGTATACCTGGCACTCACATTACCTGATGTTCCTTGATTAAGACCTGACGCATTCATTTCCCGACAAGTGGAAATGATATTTTCTGCTAACTTAATCCTTTCCATTCCTGCTCCTTAACAGCAGTGGTCGTCGTTTTAATGCTGCTCATCCTGGAGTGCTTTACTCTTCAGGTCAGCAAACATATCCGCCAGCGCTGACTTACTGGCAGCACAGACTCCGCGCTCAGTAATGAGGCCGGTAATGTAGCGGGCAGGCGTGACGTCGAAAGCGTAGTTCCCACAACGGGTTCCTTCAGGGGCGGTATTGACCCAGCTCAATTCTCCCTGAGGGTTTATCCCGTAGACATGGGACTGCTCTTTTCCGTCACGTTGCTCAATCGGAATGCTTTTTCCGTCCTCGATAGTCCAGTCAATAGTGGGAGAAGGTAACGCGACGTAGAAGGGAACATGGTTATCATGGGCCGCCAGCGCCTTAAGATAGGTACCAATTTTATTACAGACATCCCCCCTGGCCGTAGTTCGATCGGTCCCCACAATGCAGAGATCAACGTCACCGTGTTGCATCAGGTGGCCACCCGCGTTGTCGGCGATCAGGGTGTGAGGAATACCGTGTGAGCCCAGTTCAAATGCCGTGAGTCCGCCCTGATTACGTGGCCGCGTTTCGTCCACCCAGACGTGAACAGGGATTCCGTTTTCATGCGCTTTGTAGATCGGAGAAAGCGCTGTTCCCCAGTCTACAGTCGCCAGCCAGCCTGCGTTACAGTGCGTCAGGATATTGACCACACTCCCGGCCAGTTTTTTCTGGGCTATTTCGCGGATGACTTCTGCACCATGTAATCCAATTTGTTCACACAACGCGACATCTTCCTCGGCAATTTCTGCCGCCAGCGCCCAGGCCACATCCTTGCGCTCTGATACACAGAGATCCTTCAGTGTGGCTATCATCCTGTCGAGAGCCCATTTGAGGTTAATTGCCGTTGGTCGGGTTTTGATAAGAAGGTCATAGTAACGCTGCAGACCCATGTCACTGGCATCGTGATTCATTCCCAGCGCGATACCATAGGCTGCAACGACACCAATAAGCGGAGCGCCACGAACCCACATCTCCTGAATAGCCGTAGCGGCCATTTCCGCAGAGGTAAGCGCCACCACCTCGAACTTAAAAGGCAACTTAGTCTGATCGATGATTTCTACCGCTTTTCCATCCCCGGAAACCCAGACCGTACGGTAGTGTTTACCTTTAATATTCATAATGACCTCTTACTTAACCTTCGCAGACTGGATGACGGAATCCATATTTTTAAACTGGCGGGCATTGACGATAAGATCGCGCGCCATGGTCAATGCACGTCGTTCACATTCTGCGCGAAGCTCTGTATTTTCAATCTGTTTCAGCTCGGCAACGCCAGCAAAACCAATGATCCGGCGATTCATTTCCATGCCGGCATTCACCAGGGAATCTTCAAGCAGCGTGGCAAAAAACTGATCCTGTGCGTCCTCAAGAGCGGCACTGTTCTGTTGATACATTTCTGTCGGCCACGCGTCACCCTGTGTTTTGTTGTCCCAGAGCTGGCGGAACTCCCGGGTGAAAACGGACCAGGTTTGGACAATCTGCTGAAGCAGCCATTCCTGATAGTCAGCGCGACGTTGCTCATTCGCATCCCACCCAGGGCGTGAGAAGAACGCCAGCAGAAGGTTGCCAATATAGTTGCCGATATCAAACGCCATTGGCCCCATGAAACCGAACTCCGGATCAATCACTTTGGTATCCGTGTCGGTCACCATGATTGAGCCTGAATGAAGGTCGCCATGTAACAATGCCTGCCCTTCTGTCATAAATTTATACTTATAACGCATGGCAACCTGGAGCATCTCTACATCAGCCCAGGCCTTATGGACGGCATCGTCCAGCTCAGGAGAAGTCCAGTTATTCCGTTCAGCGTTGTAATAGGGCTCTGTGAAGATCAGATCTTCCGTAATTTTGCACAGCTCATGATTCAACGCGAACTCGGCAGTAAGCGCTTTTTTCTGTTCTGCTGACATGCCAATGTCAGACGTATTGAAGAGAGTCTGTGCTAAAAATCTGCCGATATCTTCAGCTAGCTTAGGGAATTTTTTACCGTTGATCAGTTCCTTACGCAGGATTACGTGAGGCGTCAGATACTCCATGGCAAACAGTGCCATCTCCGGGTCATAAAAATAGACCAGGGGAATCAGTGTGTGACCTGCGTACTTGGCTTCCTGACATAAGACGTTGTACTCAAAGCCCGCACGGCTCAGAGATAAAGGCCATCCTTCGCCTCCTGCACGAAGCCAGGGCAAAGCTTGTTTTACAATGATGGTTTTATGTGTCCCCTCAACGATAAACACCATGTTCAGGTTTCCGTCCCCCACTTCTGAAACTTTCCACTCATCAGGTAAACCTCCTGGTTCACATGAAGGGGTCAGTCTGGACGAGAGATAACCAGGCAGCGTGTCACATGTCAGCGGCTTGTAGCCTGATGGAATTGAATCCGTCATAACAGTTCTCCTTGTCTACACAGAACGATAATCAACTTGTCACATGACAACTATAAATTGTCATGTGTAAACTTGTATGTGATGCATGTAGATTATTTAAACAGAGATAACCAGAGCAATGATGCATGTCATTGTGATGCTTACAGATCCAGGAGAGATAATAATAAAATTAATAATTAATATTCATGTAGTTATGAAATAATAAGAGTATCATCAGAGGAGTTAACACAGGTTCTCTTAAGCGAAAATGACGTACGGGCGTGACAGAGAAAACTGCACACAAAACAATACATATGTATTTGTGATTTATCCATTGTTTAAGGATTATAGATTTTTTTGCTGAGGCTTTTGATAATCCGCTGCTGAAAAAACCGAAATGCGCACCTTCTTTGTTCAAAAAAGCAGAGAGCCGCCCTTTGAACTCGCTTACTGGCACAAGAATTCAACAGACAGTTATCCATTGCTGACACTCTCAATGATGGCTTTGTGTGGTGTATGGCGCCCTTCCCGTTAACAAACTGTAAAGTGACGTCTTTAGTCTGCATACCGATACGCTGCCCGCCATGTGCGGGCATTTTTTATTCACATTTTTGTCATCCGCAGACCCGGTTTTCATGTACTGCACAAACATTGAGGTGTAACCATAAGTCGCATCCTTAACCTCCACTCGGCGAATGATACATTCTGTTTTTCCGAAGCACGTGTTTAATCTACGTTAATAACCAACAACGTCATAAATTATTTTTCACAAATACATCAACAAACACCCGTTCATCCGATTTATCTAACAAATTAAGCGAAGGTATCTATAACCTCCAGGATAAAGAGAATAACCTTTACTTTTTTTTGCTTTTTTTTGGTTTTGCGAACAATTTTACGGATACCATCACAGCCCTAAATAACAGGAGTATTACATTTGAACTCAGTGAGGTGACGTATGAAAACAGAACGCCATCATGAAATAATAAAATTAATCAGCACAAAAGGTTTTGTTCGTGTAGCTCATCTTTCTCGCCATTTAAAGGTAACGAAAGAAACGATTAGAGCAGATCTTAATGAGCTTTCCCAAAGAGGCTTATTAAATCGCTGTCACGGTGGTGCTTATATCGATATTCATTCTCTTGATAGTGTCACCAAAAATGAAATCATTCACGTCCTTGAGTCTATAGACTCACATGACATAATAACAAGGGGCCCTCCTGTTATGAAAGACAACGTTTGTGTTTTGGGTTCATTTAATGTTGATATTATAAATTATCTACCACGACTTCCCACTGCAGGAGAATCCTTGCTTTCCGGAAAATTGATATTCTCACCTGGAGGCAAAGGATGTAATCAGGCCCTGGCGGCCAGTCATGCGGATGCGAGTGTGACTTTTATTACTAAAATAGGCTCCGATCATTTTAGTGAATACGCCAGTTCTTTCATCAATGCGTCAATCATAAAAAAATCTGTCATTTATAAGTCTGAAGATGTTCAGACTGGCACTGCTTCAATTCTGGTCGATGAGGGTACTGGTGAAAACATGATAGCGATTTTCCCTGGTGCCAACATGACATTGTTGCATGATGAAATTTCGCTACAGCAAGATGCGATAACGGAGTCAAATATTTTGCTTTTACAGCTAGAAACAAACCCTGAGGCTTTAGAACGCGCTATTGAAATTGCAAAGAGAAATAATACCTCAGTTATTATAAATCCCGCTCCTTATAACTCATGTGTTAACCATTTACTGGATGGGCTGGATTATCTGACGCCTAATGAAACCGAAGCAGGATTACTCACTGAAATTTCTGTAATTGATACTACGTCAGCAATGGAAGCTGCAAAGGCAATCTATCACAAAGGTGTAAAAAACGTCGTTATTACTCTTGGCAAAAAAGGATCTGTGGCCTATGACGGCAAAAGATTCATTATTTCCCCTGCTTTTCCTGCTGTCGTAAGGAATACAGCCGGTGCCGGTGATGCATTTAACGGAGCATTGGCATCAGAGCTTGCACGAGGACGCTCTCTGGAAAATGCGTTACTCTACGCCTCCGCATTTTCATCACTGGCAGTAGAAACTACCAATGCCTCAGATATGCCTGATAACAAAGCAGTTCTACATCGAATAAAAACAACGCAGTATCGTCAGGAAATTTATTAAATAACCATAAAGGAACCTAACATGAACGCAGAGACTTCCTCCTTAAAAATCCTGTTTATTGGTGAGTCATGGCATATCCATATGATTCACTCAAAAGGTTACGACAGTTTCACATCAAGTAAATATGAAGAAGGTGCAACATTTTTACTGGAAAACTTACGCCAAAACAACGTGTCCGTCACTTATATGCCAGCTCATCAGGTGCAGATTTCTTTCCCGCAAGAGCAGGCAGAACTGGAGCAATATGATGCCATCGTCATTAGCGATATCGGCAGTAACACGTTCCTTCTGCAAAATGATACTTTTTATCACTCCAGAATCAAACCTGACGCGCTGGACATGATAAAAGAGTATGTCAAAAATGGCGGAGGATTATTAATGATAGGTGGATACCTTTCGTTTATGGGAATTGAAGCCAAAGCAAATTATAAAAATACTGTATTAGCTGAAGTTCTTCCGGTAATTATGCCAGATGGCGATGATCGTATCGAAAAACCCGCCGGTGTGTATGCCTCTCCGGTTGAGCATGAGCATGAAACAGTCTTAGGTTTCTCCGACTGGCCCATTTTTCTGGGCTATAACAAAGCAGTGGCAAAAGAAAACGCAACCGTTGCATTAACTATCAATAACGACCCTCTCCTTGTTTATGGATGTTTTGAAAAAGGCAGGACAGCCTGTTTTATGAGTGACTGTTCACCACACTGGGGTAGCCACGAATTTCTGAACTGGAAATATTACACTCCGATGTGGTTAAACATTCTGCGTTATATCGCCAGCAGTTAATAATAACGGGTCAGAAGCTTATATCTTCGGACCCATTCCTGACTGATTAATATACAGGATGGACTTATGAACAAAAGCAAATATTCTGTTCCTTTACTGATGCTTGCAACAATTCTTGCGGGTACGCTTTCTCCAATGCAGTCTGCTGTTAATGGCGAACTCGGTCACTGGCTCAACGATGGAAATGCCTGCGCAGTGATTTCTTTCGCCAGTGGTTTAGTCGTGATGTTCTTTATAATTATGGCCAAAAAAGAAACCCGTCAGCAATTTGCCTCTATTCCTTCACTGATAAAACAGCGGAAAATACCGCTATGGAACTGGTTTGCTGGTCTGTGTGGGGCAATGGTGGTGTTTTCTGAAGGTGCATCCGCCAGCGCGCTCGGCGTGGCAACTTTTCAAACAGCGTTAATCTCGGCACTCATTCTTTCTGGTTTACTGTGTGACCGATTTGGTATTGGGGTTAGCGAGAAAAAATACTTCACTTCATACCGGATTATCGGAGCCATTTTCGCCGTTGTCGCTACGGTGTTTGTGGTTTCTCCTCAGTGGCGTTCCACGTCGTTTATCCTTCTGGCCATTCTGCCATTTATGGCTGGTTTACTCGCTGGATGGCAACCTGCCGGTAACGCGAAAGTCGCGGAAGCGACTGGATCGATGCTGGTATCAATCACCTGGAATTTCATCGTCGGTTTTACCGTCCTGGGTATCGCCCTTCTCGTCAGGATCTCGCTTGGTCACGTCAGCTTCCAGTTGCCTGATACATGGTGGATGTACCTCGGCGGACCACTGGGGCTTATGTCCATTGGATTGATGGCGATTCTGGTTCGTGGACTGGGATTATTGATGCTGGGCGTGGCCTCCACCGCCGGACAGCTTCTTGGGTCAGTGCTTATTGATGTACTGATTCCGGCGCTTGGCAATACCGTCTATTTTGTCACCCTGGTAGGAACGGTATTTGCCCTTGTGGGAGCGATTGTCACCACCATCCCCGACTTCAAACAAGCACGGCTGGCGAAAGCGGAGGCACAGTAATGAAAGGTTATTTGCAGACTGTTACCGGTTCAATACCTAAGGAAGAGATGGGCTTAACTTTGCCACATGAGCACCTCTTTAATGACCTGTCTTCTGTCGTTGATAAACCCTTTTATAGCTGGTCTGAACAGATCGTTGACTCCTGCGTTTGCCCGGAGAAACAGTGGGCACTTAAGCACGATCCATACTGCTGCGCTGATAATATGAGTAAAAAGGAAATTGAAGACGTCATTGAGGAGATAACAAGCTTCATGGCGTTGGGGGGTAAAACCATTGTCGATGCCACAGGCTCTGCGTCGATTGGTCGCGATCCGTTATCGCTTTATGAAGTTGCCCGCCGAACAGGTATTAACATTGTCGCCTCTTCTGGCCCGTACCTTGAAAAATTCGAAGGAGAAAAACTTCATCAGCAAGTGGACATTCTTGCCCGGACTATTGATCGTGAACTGAATGAAGGGATTGACGGAACGGATATCCGGGCAGGAATGATTGGCGAAATCGGTGTCTCTCCGGAATTTACCGATGCGGAGAAAAACGGTCTGCGAGCCGCCTCACTGGCCTGGAAAGACAATCCGGATGTTTCAATCAATATTCACATGCCTGGGTGGTTAAGACGTGGAGATGAGGTTCTGGATATCGTTCTGGGAGAAATGGGAGTCTCCCCAAGGAAAGTTTCCCTGGCTCATTCAGATCCATCCGGAAAGGACCTTGATTATCAACGCCGTATGCTCGACAGGGGAGTCTGGCTGGAGTTTGATATGATTGGGCTCGACATTACGTTTCCGAAAGAAGGTGCGGCTCCTGGGGTACAGGAGACAGCCGATGCCGTCAGCAAGCTCATTGAACTGGGGTATGGAGATCAGCTTGTATTAAGTCACGATGTTTTCCTGAAACAAATGTGGGCAAAAAATGGAGGGAACGGATGGGGATTTGTGCCAAACGTCTTCCTGGGCTATCTGTCCAGCCGCGGGGTCGATGCGGAGTCAGTGAAAAAACTTTGTGTTGATAATCCGGCAAATCTCCTGGCCTGACAATTACCCGGCAGCCCGAACGACGTGCGGGCTGCATCTTCCCCCACTGACCTTTATGAAAAGAGAGTCAATACGGTTCCCGCTATACGCTTACTCTTTCACAAGTATGTGCTCTGTACGTAACGGGACAAAGAGGGAGATAGATAGAAGACCCCGGGTCGACTCAGATTCATCACTACATTGAGAAATCAGACCAACAAACCACTGGGATCACAACGCTATTTAGCGGATCGCCGATAAGATTTTGATGACTGCCAGGCATGTTTCATCTTCTCAATAAACTCCAGCTTCTCTTCAGGTTGGACGTTCCACACATCTATAGCCGCAATAATCATGTCATAACGCATAGACGTATTATATGGGCGAAGATAGCCTACTATTCGTTCTTTTCCTTTGAGATAGTCCCAGAGATATACTAACTGAGTTTCATCATCACGTGATATCCATTCAAAGTCTGTCAGAAAAAAATCGTATTGCTCAAGCCAGCGTTTATGTAGTTTTTTAAAATAAGAGATCTTATCTCCAAGTGAGCATGGAGCTCCATCAATGTAACTCATCACACCATTGATGAGTTCACGCTCAGTTACCGGAGTAGGGTTGTACAGATCGGTACTTGCTCCCGCGTTCAGATAAAATCGGGAGAAAACACGTTTCGGTTTTTTCGAAGCAGCAGCCTGTGGATTTGTTATCAGGTCCCAATCAATATCGTCCAGGTCGATATTCAAATTAGAGAAATCAAGATTTGTGAAGATATTATCGTCCATTAAAAGAGAATTAAAACCACCTGAACAACCGATGTCATTCCCCAACCCACCAAGTGTCAACCCTGCAGGTAATACTGGATATTCAAAAATATAATGGTGAGCAAACCACGAAGCTCTTGCTGTACCTTTGAAACAATTAAAATAATCCTTATCAATCAGTAGCAAGTCAGCCCAGTCTTTAAGTCTTTTCCACGCAACTTTGATCCTGTCCTGATCGCCAGAGAAATGCCGTTCAAGTATCTGAGAGATCAAATGTCGAAACTGATCCGGCGTATCATAAGTACTCCACTGTAAGGAGTAATCAGTGTTGGAAAGCGCACCAAGCATTTTTAAATACATTATCTCGTAGCGGATCATATCGTAATGCAACATCGTCTCTTCCCTCTGCTTCTGGCTTCCAAACAGAGATTAACATGGGCATCTTTTTGGTAGATGGAGGCGAGTCACAGACTGAGGGATAACTGACTTTTTACTGATATCTTTCTGATTTTATTGTGATAAAAGCCTGACATTTTACTGCATTATTCCTGTTGTTTTCACTCTACGATCCTCCTCTGTTCACCTCATTAGAATCGTTCAACAGCAGATATGAACATTTGGGTTTTTAGTATAATTAAGGGGCACTCCCTGTTTCTATACCACTCTGTTCACTGTTACTTCCCCCAACAAGCAACCCTGCCTGTCTCACACTAGATACATAGTTCCCTTTATCTGCCATAACCTCACTTCTCTTAAAAATTACATCTCATCCCAATCCTTTGTACTCCATTTGACAAAGGATGAATCAATGCACACACCTTACCCCTTTAATCCCAGATACACGATGAACTGGTTTCTACTGTCTCTGATCAATGACCACCTGAATCAGCTACTGAACCGGTACTCCCGAATACAGGCACTCAGACTCGACTTGTTCTATCAGAAAGGTACAGAGCGCTATAAACGTCATTCCTGGAACGAAACTGAGCGAGAAGTACGCATGCTGGTTGAACGCACTCTGCAGCACACAAATCTGGCAGGGTATTACTGGGTACTCGAGAACTCTGTAGACCACGGATGCCATGCCCATATCGTGTTCTATCTCGACAGGCACCTTAACCAGGCTACCTACCCAATAGCTGAAAGAGTGGGAACAATATGGCGGGAAATAACGCAACGAGAAGGCTATTACAACCGCTGCGAGTACAAACCCACTTATGAAGTCAGTATTAATAGGCCGGTGAACTACGGTGATACCGAAGCCATCGATAACCTGCGCTACATCATCAGCTACCTCGCCAAAGAAGAGCAAAAACACGGTCACTATCACTACGGAGCCAGTGAGGTACCGTCGCCCAGCGGACTGGGGCGTCCTCGCGCGGTGTAACTCACGTTCTGCACTTTTTTACGTATTAATCCATTGATGTGGAAGGGCTGGTGGTAACGAGTAATCAACCACCAGCTCAGGACAACCCCACACTGGAAGACAGCATCATGACAGAACAAATTTCTTTGCTCGATGATCAACTGGTGGATATGCGATTCATCACGAAGCTTACAGGGCTTACGGACAAGTGGTTTTACAAGCTTATAAAAGATGGCCAATTCCCAAAGCCGATCAAGTTGGGCCGCAGTTCCCGCTGGAAGCAAAGTGAAGTCGAAGACTGGCTACTGCAACGTATTGCGGTCTCACGAGGCGGTTGATCAGACCAACTCCCTCTGAATTTTATCGAAGTAAGTCCCCTTCGCTTCCCGGCTTTCTCTGACACTGCTCACTGTAAGACACCAGATATTGCCAGTAGCCCCCCCTTAAAACGCTCTAACTTGATAAACCCGCCAGTCTGCCCGCACCGGGATGAACCAAACCTGCGTGTCATCTGGCGGTAAGGAACATTACACGTACGCAAAATCCTCTATCGCACTAGACGGTAATGCTCGCCTGATAAAGGGGAGTCACTGGTGCAGACTGACACCAGTCGTCTGTACAGACAGCGCTGCCCGACAAGCAGGACTTCAACTGTCGTGGGCAGATGGTGGCGCTCGGTGATACGACGCTGAAACTCATCAGTGCGCTGACGAACACAGGCACACTGGCCGCCAGAAAAACACACAGACACAGTCACCAGCAGCGGTGTAATGCAGAGAAATGTTCTAGTGATGAATGACGAAAGTAACTTTGCCAACAATGCCCAACACACTACCGTATTTTCAGTGCACAGAGCTTTTTGCTGAACGCCTCAGGCACGCTCTGGACTGGTGGAGACGTACAGCTGACTTCGCATGGCAATATCACCATAAACGGTTTCACAGGCACCCTACTCAATACTGCGCAGTTATACGCAGGCAATAATCTATCCCTGCTCACTGCGTATATTGCCTCATAACTTGAAATTATGAGTAACATATAGGTATTTTCTACACGATGCCTCTGGTTATTAGTTCAGTAACCCCTTCCGCTGCGCGCTTAAGAATATATCTCCATTTAACGCATTGATAATAATATAGAAATACTCCTGCAATACATATAATGTAATGCATACACAGCAAACATCAACCCCATGTATTCTTGACTGATGATACAACTTTTATTACTCCTGGTTGTATAGTTCTCCTGATTGCTCTATATCATAGAAGATAAATTATTCGTCATTGTGCATAGCGACGCCAAAGTAAAACTTCCTTTTATTTGAAATAATAAAACAACTCGATAAATAGGATGGAATCAATCAATTTTTGTTATCATTTAAATAAAAACCACCTGCGAGATACACCCACAAAAATTAGTAGTTGAAGTTATACCAACACAAGAGTAATCTGATCTGTTTTTTAACTAAAACTATAAGGTTTTTTCGCTTGTCTGTAAGGAGTTTGCCTTGAGTCAATCAGAATGCATTTCTTGGGTAAAATGTACTTCCTGGCTAAGTAACTTTCTTAATCGTAGAGGATTGAGACAACCTGATAGCCGTCCCCTATATGAATATCATGCGACCAATGATGAATACAATAATCTAACACAACTACTTCGTGCAGTTGGTCAAGTACAGAGTAATATCGATGATAAAGGTTACGCTGCCTGTTTTGTCCTTTTTTGCTCTGAATGGTATCGCAGAGATTATGAGCGCCATTGTGGTTGGATGTGGGACCCTATATATAGAGCATTGGGAGTATCATTAACGTCGACTGAATTAAGGATTATTATCCCTAAAGGGATGGAAGGTTACTGGAACCGCCCAATCCGATTTTACGAATCAGAACGACGTAATTTTCTCGGAACATTGTTCAGTGAGGGGGGATTACCGTTCCGCTTACTGAAAGAATCGGATAGCCATTTTCAGAATGTATTCTCCCGGATTCTCAATCAATATGGGCAGGCACAACTGGCAGGATTTTCCATACTTTCTCTAGTAAGAACTGTCATAGAAAAATCAGCCCTGCCAACTGTTTTTAGCGAAGACACCTCTGTAGAACTCATCAGCCATATAGCGGAAAAACTCAGCTCGCTGGTTCTAATGTACAACCTGAGCAATCATACCGAACCCGTGAAGCAGCTTGATAAAGTGCATCCAAAATGGCGTGATGAGTTCCCTATGCCTTTGGATGATGAAACAGGTACTCGCTTTCTTAATGGGTTGCTATGTACTGCCTCCGTAGAGGCTAAATCCCACTTACAAAAAAATAAGGGTTCCGGTTGTCAATTCTATTGGTCGGAAAACCATCCCAATCAAATCCAGGCGATAATTTCGCTGCCTGATGAACTCACCTTCCCAATCATCAGCACTCCCTCAACGACGCGATTTGAACTTGCCATTTATGAAGATGGTGAAGAAGTCACCTGTCTCGGCCCCGCCTATGCATCCCTGGAGAACGCCCATGCCAAAGTTCGCCTGCGTAAAAGTGAGTCGAGATTTGTCAGACGCCAGCCAGCTGCGAGCTTAACGATTGTTGCACGAACTGGAGGAATGATTGTTGGCACCATAAAACTTGAAGATAGTGAAATCGCCGTTGGCGAGGTACCACTTACTTTTGTTGATGATGAGGAACGCTGGTTATTGCAAGGGCAAGCTTCTTGTACTGTACGTAATAGCAATGTTCTTATTGCCTTACCTCAAGAAAAAACCACTATTTCAGGGTGTGAAGGCTCTCCAGGTACAGCGTCGTTATTAGGACTCAGAACACTGTCCGTAAAAGGACGCCAGGATATAACCATTTCCGGAGATGAAACATACAGGATCCGCACCGGGAGGGAACAATCTAATCAGAGCGGATTTGATTTTTATGGAAAACATGTTACCTGGAATTGCCATCCTGATGAAACATTCCTTGGTGTACCTAAAGTTACGGCGAAAAACCTGAATGCTGAAGATATACAATTCAAACGTTACCTGAGTGGCATATCGTTAGATGAATGTCAGGTACAAGAGATGATGGGTACGCAATATGTTTCTGTCAGAAATACTCACAATGAAACTCTACTGCGTCGAAAAATTGGGATCTTGCCAGCAGATTTTAACATTGAAATAAAGGGTGGTGAGCTAGCCAATGAAGGTTCCATTGTTATCTCAACGCAACATCCCTGCATGTCTGTCTTAAAAGATAAAACACTAGAGGTTGCTCGCAAACGCTCAGCAGGACAAACAGAAATATTACTTAAAGCAGAAGGAATACCTCCTGCGTTTGTCTCTTTGCAGATTTACCCAAATTTGGGTGCAGCCCCAGTAGAGATGACTCTACCTTTCCCTGCAAAAGGTTGCCTGGCCCTTGATGCAAATGGATGCACTCTGGATAAAAATATTACTCTGCATAATTTGCTGGGTTCGAGAGCCTTTTTATTTGGTAAAAATGGCGATCCGACACGTTTTTCACTGGAATTACATTTACGTTCCAAAAGTGGGTTACAGGCATGGCATGAATGGTGTTATACCGCGGGGGAACACCCCGTCGAACTCAATTTATACAGCCTGAGAGAGCATATTGAAAACTTACTGTCTCTTGAGACAGGAATTGACCAGGTTGTTGAGATGCAAATCAAAGGCGCAGGTGCTGTAATGAGCTGGCAGATTCGCCGCTATAAATACAGTTTACGCTATGATTATGAAAGAGAACTTCTCATCAGCCAGTCAACCCATTATCGTACCGAGCAAATGTCTTCACCTGTCATCATGTTATTGAGTGAGCCGGAGAGAAAAATCACCCCATTATCATCAAGAATGAGCGAAGGTGTACCGACAGGTGAATATGAACTGAGTTCGGTTATTAACAAAAATGGGCCGTGGTTAGTCGTCCCCAAACAGGGTGAGGAAATGGCGTTTCGCCCCTGCTTCATTCGTGGGGAACCGTCGTTACCTGTGGATGAAAGTAGTATTCGTTCATTGCAGAAAGCGACCCAGCTTTTTAATCCCCAGTCTGAAGTTAATACCATTACACTGGTACTTGAACAGATGGCTAACGATCCCGCTCATTCCGGCTGGCAATTTATGCGTTGCCTGTACGACCAATTTGGTTATCTGCCGCTGGCAACCTTTGAAGTTTGGCGTGCGCTAGTACAGCATCCACGAGCACTGGCGATGTCGCTATTTAAATTTGAGATGTCAGCTGAGTATCTGAGCCGCATTGAAAATGAGTTCCCTATTTTATGGGAGTTCTTCCCCATCTTCGAAATCAAAACCGCAGCCGATCGATTTAAATTGTTCCTGAGCCAAAAGGGTGCACCGGAAGAAACCCAGAATTTACTGGTGAAGAGCTTGTATCAGCGATTGGGGCTCGTTTTCCCGACATATGCCGACGAAATTGAGAAATGGTTAAGTTATGGACAATTCCCTCCGCCCATTCCAGAGTTCTTCATTCGCGAGTGGTATCAGGAGCTTTTACGTGAGCATAGTGAAGCTCGCTGGCCAGAGTACGGCAGCAAGCGGCTGCATAGCTGGATGACATCACAAAAAAATCCAGTGATCAGCATTAATCCTGACGCAGAATACCGCTATTCCGTTGCCTGGTTACCCGTCTTCGCCGCAGCTGTAGCAAGCGGCAATACCTCTTTTGAAGCCGTATTTGACCGTAAACCGGGTGCCGTATTTTTCCTGAGACAGGTCAGGGACTTCGATTCCCGCTGGTTTAAGGCCATCTTCCAGTGCAGCCTGTTGCGTTATTTTGCTCAAAAATAAAAAGGGATAAGAATGACTACACGCTATTTTTTGTCACTTATTGAACAATCGTTGTCTCGTTCAACTGAAGCAACACTGAGTATCATGGGGGTCACAAACCCGCAGTTGCGTGAGCACCTCGCGCAACAAATGGGCGCCGATTGTGGGAAATCAGGCTCATTCCTTGCTTCTCCCGTTTTCCAACAAATGTTTGGCTGGAAAGCGTCAAACAAAACGATGCGTAGCCTGACGGAAGGCAAGGCATTGCTCAGTAAAGCTGTGGTTGATTCGCTGGATGATCAGAACAATGGACGCTATCGTTTTGGTGCTGACTGGAAACCCTTTACTCACCAGCTAGCCAGTTGGAAGGCTCTGCTGGAAAAAAAACATTCTGTGGTAGTGACCAGCGGTACGGGTTCAGGCAAAACCGAATGTTTTATGGTGCCGGTGCTGGAAGACCTCTACCGGGAATTACATGAAAATGGCAACAACCCACTTATCGGCGTCAGGGCCCTTTTCCTCTATCCACTTAACGCCTTAATTAATTCGCAACGTGAGCGCCTGGACGCCTGGACACGTGGTTTTGGTTCCGGAATCCGATACTGCCTCTACAACGGAAATACCGAAAATCTACACGCCGCAGTGAAAAGCGAACAGGTAAAAAGACCGAATGAAGTACTCTCGCGCGAAAAAATGCGTGAAGAACCCGCTCCAATTCTAGTGACCAACGGCACAATGCTGGAATATATGATGGTCCGCCAGATCGACGCTCCAATTATCCAGCAATCTAAATCACAAAAATCATTACGCTGGATCGTATTGGATGAAGCGCATACCTATGTCGGCTCGCAGGCCGCTGAACTGGCGCTGCAGTTACGCCGCGTGATGACGGCCTTTGGTGTGACTCCAGATGATGTTCGCTTTGTAGCAACCTCTGCAACCATTGCCGGAAGCGATGCCGAAAAGCAATTAAAAAAATTCCTCTCTGAATTATCCGGTATACCGCAAGAGCGCATTGACGTACTGGACGGAAGCCGGGTTATTCCGGAACTGGAACCATGCAAACACGTTTTTATTCCGTTAGAAGAAATTGAGCAAATCCCTGATACAGACATGAAGGGCGTAAGCCCAGAGCGCTTTGATGCACTTACGCATTCACCTGAAGCGCATTACTTGCGTGAAATGTTAGTTACTCAATCGAATCCAATGAAGTTGGATGATATGACGCAGCGGTTGAACTCGCTAACAAAACAGCATTATAGCCAACAGGATGTGTTGCGCTGGATTGACGTCTGCTCTGGCACACAACCCAATACTAAGGATCCCGCATTTCTTAAGGTCAGGGCGCACATATTCCAACGCAATACCCAGGGGGTGTGGGCCTGTGTTGATAAAGAATGCAGATTAAAGCACGGTACCCCGCTGGAAAAGGGTTGGCCTTTTGGCTATGTGTATGTGAACAAACGCCAAAATTGCGATTGTGGAAGCCCGGTTTACGAGCTGGCATTCTGTAATGAATGTAATGAGCCACATCTTCTGGCGCGGGACAAAAAGGGAAAACTTGTCCAATGGGAAAATAAAGGCGGTGATGAGTTCTCTTTGCAAGATGATGTGCATATTGAAAATGATGCCGCAGAAGAAAAAGTTGATAAAGAGAGTCGTTTTCAGCCCCCACTCATTATCGCCGCAGAGAAGACCAGCGAGGCGGGTTATACCCTACAGCGTCTGGACCGTCAGACACGTCGTATTGGTGTTATTAACAATGACAGCATCCCGCTGGTTATTAACGACATTGAACAAGTATGTAGTGCCAGTAGCTGTGGCTACAGAGGCGCGAGCGGAAAACAACCGTTCCGCCGAGCCTTATTAGGTGGGCCATTTTACGTCACCAATATTGTGCCAACCGTTCTGGAATATTGTCAGGATTTTATTAGTGAAGAAGGAAAAGAGGGCGTCGGACCTGATTCGTTACCAGGTCGAGGCCGTCGACTTATTACCTTTACCGACAGCCGGCAAGGAACGGCCCGAATGGCGGTGCGCATGCAGCAAGAAGCTGAGCGCAGCCGCTTACGCGGTAGTGTGGTCGAAATCCTGAGCTGGCATCAACGAACACAGACTTCTGCAACACCGAATGCCAATGCCGATCTGGAAAAGTTAGCGACGAGGGCAAAACAGGCCCGCCATGAGGCGAAAGAATATAGAAGCTGGGGAATGCCGGAACAAGCAAAACTGGCTGAAGCGCAAGCCGAACAGCTTGAACAGGCTATTCAGGCCGCGACCGGTGGCAAAGCTGCGACTATTCTGGTTTCGCGGACCTGGATTGAAATGGTTAATGAACTTAAAGAGAAAGCCGATATTCGCGGTCCTATTCTGCAATATAACCACTATCTGAAGCCTGAAATTTTCAATGAAAATGGCGGGCCGCTGAAGCTTTCTGAAATGTTGTTATTCCGGGAGTTTATGCGCCGGCCCAAACGAACTAACAGCCTGGAAACGCAGGGATTAGTTCAGGTTGGTTATCAGGGGCTGGAGAAGATCCATAAGATGCCGGTGCATTGGCAAGAGAAAGGGCTGACGCTGGATGACTGGAAGGATTTTCTTAAGGTTACGCTGGATCTCTACGTACGTGAAAGCAACTTCACACAACTGGACGATGAGTTGAAAAACTGGATTGGTAGCCGTTTTTCATCGAAATTCGTCCGTAACCCGGACACAAAAGATCCCGAAGATAATCAGAACAGACGCTGGCCGCAAATTCGTAATGGCAATATATCCCATCGTTTAGTGAAGTTATTAATGCTTGGCGCAGGATTCAAAACCGTAAATACGGCGACGATGGATATTATCAATACGTGGCTGAAAGAAGCGTGGACCCAACTTACTGGGCCACTTGCAGTGCTGAAACCTGATGGTAACCGTTTCTATCTGCCAAAAGAGCACATGACTTTTTCTTTAATCACAGATGCCTGGATTTGTCCGGTAACCAATAAGATTCTGGATACGGCCTTTAAAGGCTTAACCCCTTATCTGCCCACCCACATTTCGTTTGAACACCTTACCAAGACACAATATGACGCTTTTGTCGCACAAAAGGTCACCATGCCGGAAATCTGGAAGCTGGATCGTTCGCAAGAAGACTACGCTCCGGGTCTGGCGAAGGTACGTGACTGGGTTAGTAAAGAACCACTGATCGCACAATTACGTTCGGAAAACGTCTGGACGGATATCAACGATCGTGTCGTTGAAGGTGGCTTCTACTACCGCACTGCAGAGCACTCTGCCCAGCAGTCTTCAGAACGTTTGCAAAGCTACGAAAAGATGTTCAAAAACGGACAGCTTAATGTTCTCAACTGCTCCACCACCATGGAAATGGGGGTTGATATCGGTGGCATTACCGCCGTAGTGATGAACAACGTACCGCCCCATCCGGCTAACTATTTACAGCGTGCCGGGCGAGCCGGGCGTAGTCAGGAATCGCGTGCGATCTCTTACACACTATGTAAAGGGAACCCGCACGATCAACAGGTTTTTGCCAACCCACTCTGGCCATTTGAGACCATGATCCCAGCCCCGATGGTGGCAATGAATTCCGCCCGGCTGGTGCAACGCCACGTTAATGCGTTATTACTGTCCGACTTTTTATGTCACGTCATTGGCGAAACGGATAAAGAAAAAACCAGTCTCGATAGCCTCTGGTTTTTCGGTGAAGACGACGGGCAATCAAAGTGTGAACGCTTTAAAGTCTGGCTTGAGCGTCCGGTTCTTGATATCGACGCGGCGCTGGAACGGCTGGTGAAAGGCACAGCATTACATGGTGCCAGACCCGACCTGTTGCGAGATAAAACAATCCAAGCGATTACGTTCATGCAGCAGCGATGGCTTTCCGTCTACCGCGATCTTGTAGCCCAGGAGCGAGAGTCGCAACCACAAACACCTTATCGCAAGCGCATAGAACTGGAGAAAAAACGACACTGTGGCGAGTATTTGCTGCGTGACCTGGCGGCCAGGACTTTCCTGCCGGGATACGGCTTCCCGACAGATGTGGTGACGTTTGATAACTTCACTATGGAAGACTATATCCGTGAAAAATCACAGAAAAGCCGGGATAAAAAAGATCGCGAAGATAATGTGTCACGTTATAAGGGACTTCCCTCGCGTAACCTGGGCGTTGCCATCCGTGAATATGCACCAGGTGCAGAGATCATACTGGATGGCCGGGTCTTCCGCTCTGCTGGCGTCTCACTGCACTGGCACAATATTAATGCCGATACCAATGAAGCCCAGCGTCTGGATTGCGCCTGGCGCTGTCACAAATGCGGGACCATAGGCTATGAAGAGGGGTTGAGCAGTTCCGGGACGCTATTTTGCACCAACAGCGCCTGTGGTGAAAAAATCATCATGGATAATCGTCGCCAGGTGTTGCAGCCAGCCGGGTTTGTAACTGATGCGCATGCGCCGGTGACGAACAATATTGAAACCATGAAATTTATCCCGGTTGTCCCTGCCTGGGTATTTGTCAAAGCAGAACCCGTACCGCTGCCGAACCCGATAATGGGGTATATGGCATCTGGCGCTGATGGGCATGTTTTCCAGCAAAGCCTTGGAGAAGGTGGGCATGGTTACGCACTTTGCCTGAGCTGCGGTCGTGCAGAGTCGATGTTGAACGCAAACGATGCGCCGAAAAGTATGGAAGCCCACTACCCGCCGCGTCCGGGAAAAGCGGATCGCGACAGCCAGAATCAACGTCTAATTTGCCCCGGTTCGACGGCGCTCATGAAGAACGTCACGCTGGGGGCATTGGCGCGAACGGATGTCTTTGAAATGGTTCTACGCAAGCCGCAAAACGGTGAATATCTCCCGGATAGCACGGAAGAAGGCCGGATTGTTGCCATGACTCTGGCGGTTGCCCTACGTCAGGCGCTGGCCGGGGTTTTGGGTATCTCCGCGGCAGAACTGGGCTACGCCGTGCGTCCGGTCAGACTGGCAGATGGACAATCGGTATTAGCCGTTCAACTTTACGATGTGATTAGCGGTGGTGCGGGTTTTGCATCCAGTGCGCCGATGCACATTGAGGCCATTCTGCGGGGAATGGTGAAGCAGTTGGGTTGCCACCACTGCGATACAGCATGCAGTGAATGCCTCCTCGACTCCCAGACTCGCCACGATCACGATTTGCTGGATCGTAAAGCGGCACAGGCATGGCTTGGTGATGACTTCTCGTACTACATCGGTTTGCCGGATGATGAAACATTCTCGCTACCGGATGCCCGATATTGCCCGGGAGCCATTGGCGATACCCTTCGTCGGGCGATTAACGAGGGTGCTGAAAAACTCACACTGTGGATGAATGGGCCACTCAATGAGTGGGATCTTTATGCCCGTCAATTCCGGGCGGCTATTCAGAACTACCGGATTAAAGACAATGTTGCGGTCGACCTTGTCATTCCTGCTGGCGTCGATGATCCGGAGCTGTTGCATGAGCTTTCGCAGTTTACTGCTTTGGGCGTGCGTTTGTGTCATAGCGAACAGGCTCTGGAATTGCCGATTGTTGCGCAAATCGCCTTTGCCGATCGCGTAATGACGCTGGCTTCACGCAGCCAGCAGGCAACTATCCCAGGGCCAGGCTGGCACCTGAATGACGAACTGGTCGTTCGCAGCCTCGGCTATAACACGGTAAAACTGAACGAGTTTGTTTTGCCGGGGAAAGCAGCGAACGCGGTTGAGCGTGTCAAAGACATAGAGATTCATAAACAGCTAAATGGTCCACTTTCGCAGTTCGGACAACGCTTCTGGGACGTGCTGTTTAACAGCCATGAAGAAGCACAGTCGCTGATGAAAAACCAACGAATCACCAGCGTTCACTATACCGATCGCTATCTGCAAAACCCGGTTGCGCTGGCACTGCTGGGGGCGATCCTGAAACCGCTAAAAACAAAGCTGACCGATGACGCGGAGCTTGAGCTTGATACTCTGTTTAAGCCCAAAGATCGTTCAGGAAATCGCCCCTCTCATGACTGGATGAGCGAAGCGGATTTTCAGGATTTCGCCGACCAGTGGTTTACTGCGGCAATGGGCAGAGCGGTAGAACTGACGGTGTTCGATTCGCCACGTGATATTCCACATCATCGTAAGCTGACGGTGACCTTTGAAGATGGTCAGACGTTAAAAATCCGCTTCGACCAGGGAATGGGATACTGGCGTATCGACTTCCCGTATGCATGGCGTAACTTTGACTTTACTGACGATGTGACTTATCAGCTAGTAAAACTGGCGCAAGCCTGCCAGGAGGGCAAAGTCCTTAATAGCGAGGAAAGCTGGGCAACGGATGTGCTGGTAGAGGTGATGACGTCTTAATGGATTAGCACTCCCAATTAAAAATTGGGAGTGCTAAAACGACTCGAGTCAGCGATGTTTGATAACCATCATTACGCTTTTTTACGCGCGGCTTTTTTACCGCTGCTGGCAGCGCGTTCGGCCTTAATTTTTTCCAGCAGCGCAGCGGCGCTGTTTTCACCGCTGATGAGATCCGGGTTTTCAGCACGCCACTGGGCGGTAAGCTCGCCGCGGAAGGCTTTCGCCAGGATCGACTGGGTAAGGTTGTTGACGCGGGTAAGTGCGCTGTTGACCTGTTTTTCGATGGTGTCGGCGTAGGCGAAGAGCTGTTCGACGCGACGGACGATTTCGTGTTGTTCGACTAGAGAGGGAAGGTTACACTTGAAAGCTCTCATTTTCTTAATACCAAACGCTGCTTGGGATGTTGAGTTAGCTTGCTGTGTTATTTCCTGCATAGTTAGTGGCGAAGACAGAAAATATCTCAAATAATCTGATGATACTTTGTCTTTAATTGGCTGAATGAGGATAACATTTGCTGATAATGTATATTTGAATCCAATCGGTAAAACACATGCTTTACCTAAAGTCCCAATTTTTCCAAAGATAAAATCACCTTCGTTTAAAGTATATCTCGCCCTATGCTCTATGAATACATCCACTGAAACTTTGCGCGCACTTGTAAAGTTAATTTTACCATCAGGTTGAATGTCTCCTATACCAATATATGGTATGCCGGCATCATCAATTTTGGGTGTCCTATGGCTGGGATGAGGGTCGATTATTGTTGCTATCTTATCTAAAGTAACTTCATTTTTCTTGGTTTGTGTTAAGTGCTTAGTTAATTCTCCACTTACAGCTGCTGCCAAAACCGCCTGACGAAAACGTTTCAGGATTTGCAGGATTTGCTCAAGACGTGCTTTGGTGCTGTCTACCTGTGCCAGCAGCGTATCGAGTTTTTCGGCGATAATTTTTTGTTCATCTTTAGGAGCTATATTAATCGTGAGCTTTTTTAGAGCATTAAGATAGATCCCTTTTTGTGCCGTTCCTTTGGAGTTTTCATGAATTTGAATCTGAAAATCTCTATTTTCTAATGCATAGCGAAAATAGGACGGCTCTAATTCTGAGGTTGATAATACCGCGACACTACGCTGTAGTGTAAATGGTGTGAAATCCTGTGGTACTAATGCTGTTCTACCTAACGTTCCTACGATAGTCAGCAAAACATCACCACTTTCAATATTTGTTCGCTTATTTTCTTCCCAAAATTCAGCTTCAGAGATAATTCTATGAGTTTCGCTAAAAATAATAGAACCATTGTTAATATTTTTTGCACTGATCATTGGTAGCCCAATTTCACTAGCTTTAGGGGGGTTATGCGAACCATCAGTAACTTTTTTGCATAAATCACCTATGCTGGATGTTTGCCACCCCTCCGGCAATTTCCCCCCACTCATGCCTTCACCTCACCAAACGCTTCATTCAGCAACTGACGCTGCGCATCCGCCTCATCCCCCGCCCCCAGCTCGCGCATTAGCGCATCCAGTTCGCCCAATGCTTGTACCAGCTCGCCCATCGCTTCTGCCGCCAGCACGTCCGGCTCCGGAAGACTGTCGGCGTCGATGCTGTCCTTATCTTTCAGCCAGGAGATATCCAGCGAATCAAATTTTGCGCTGCGGATCCACTCGCGGGTGAACTTGCGCCAGCGGCTGGTGGCCTGGTGCTGGTCGGTGTTTTTGTTCTCTTCGCTGTCGGCGACTTCGCTCTCTTCGGCGTTAAAGCTCCACTCGCCTTCTTCACGCGGGCTTAAGCCGTGCGGATCTTCGCCGTAGACGGTTTCAAACGGCTGCAGGTGCTGCTCGGTGAACGGCGTGCGCTTGCCGAAGCTCGGCATATTGGTCCGCAGGTCATACACCCACACGTCGTCGGTGCAGTTTTTATCCTTATTCGGATTGGCGACCGTGCCTTTGGTAAAGAACAGCACGTTGGTTTTGACGCCCTGGGCGTAAAAGATGCCGGTCGGCAGACGCAGGATGGTGTGCAGATGGCATTTGTCCATCAGGTCGCGACGAATATCAGTGCCTTTGCCGCCTTCAAACAGGACGTTATCCGGCACGACTACCGCCGCGCGGCCGCCGGGGCGCAGGGTTTCAATAATATGCTGCATAAAGCACAGCTGTTTGTTGCTGGTCGGGTGCACGAAGGTGCGGGTGATGTTGGTGCCCGCGGCGCTGCCAAACGGCGGGTTGGTAGCGACGATATCGGCCTGCGGTAAATTCTCGCCGTCGCTGCCCAACGTGTTGCCCAGACGGATGGCACCGCCGTGGTCGAGGTTGCCTTCAATATCGTGCAGCAGACAGTTCATCAGCGCCAGACGACGGGTGCCGGGTACCAGTTCAAGCCCGATAAACGCGCGGTGGATCTGGAAATCCTGGGTGTCGCCATCAAGATCATCCAGATCGTGGGTCTGTGACTTCACGTAGCGGTCGGCTTCAATCAGGAAGCCCGCGGTCCCGGCGGCCGGATCCTGCACCACTTCACGCGGCTGCGGCTTCAGCAGATGGATAATGGTTTTGATCAGCGGACGTGGAGTGAAGTACTGGCCCGCGCCTGATTTGGTTTCGTTGGCGTTCTTTTGCAGCAGCCCTTCGTACATATCGCCGAAGTCATCGCGGGACTTCCCGTGGTTGCCGTTGTACCAGTCCAGCGCGTCCATATAGCTGACCAGCTCAGTCAGCTGTTTGGGTTGCTCAATGGTGGTACTGACATTATGGAACACCGCCTGCACCAGTTTTTTCTCGTCCGCGCCCAGATGCACCAGCAGGTTTCGGTAAAACTGCAACTGCTCCTGGCCAATGCGCGATTTCAGGTCATCCCAGCGGTAGCCTTCCGGCAGGTAGTCCGCTTCCTGGCCGGTCTCTTTACACATTTTCAAAAACAGCAGCGAGGCGAGTTCATTGACGTAGTTTTGATAGGAGACGCCGCCATCGCGCAGGTTGTCGCACAGTTTCCATAGTTTGGCGACCAGATCGTTATTGTTCATTGAAGATCCCATGTAAAACAGCGGCCCTTATCGGGGCCGCAGAAGAAGAAATTGCCGGGGATGATAACGCGTCAGGCGAGCTCATCCCAGATGTAATCGCTGAACTTATCCAGCACGCTATCGAGGTTGTCGTCAAAGGCGCGCTGTAACATGGGCTTACCGCCGCGACGGTGGAAATTGCCGGTTTTGAAGACGTCGTCGTCGAGCACCACTTTCTCTTTGAGCGCCTGCGCTAAACGGTCGAGCCAGCTTAGCTGTTCATCGCTCCAGTCGTTTTCGCCCTTGATACGTGCCAGCGCGTGATCGACACGCTCGTCGAACGGTTTGAGCGCATCGCCCACCGCCGCACGACGGATGTGGCCGATCAGCCGGGCGGCGATATCCTGATTGCGCGTTGCCTTCCATGCGCTGCGCAGGGAGGACTCTTCAAAATGCTGGCGGTCAAACCACTCCTGCAATTCCACCAGCCCTTTACGGGTGAGGTCGCGCGGACGATTGATCACCGCCTGCAACGCGGGCTGGGCGTTAGGAGCGTGCTGCACCAGCGCATCGAACGCTTCGAGGAAATCCTGCGGCGTGTCGTAATCACCGTACAGCGATTTAACGCTCACCACCTCATCGTCAATATCGAGGAAAATAGGGGCCTCGCGCAGGGCGTTGATATCGGTTTTCAGCCTTTCGAGGCGCGCGATAAAGCCGGGAAGCTTATTGAAAATCTCGGCGCTCCAGTGCGGTCCTTTTTCCCGCAGGCGTGAGGCCAGACCGCCAAAGTTGACGCCCGCGGCATCCAGGCACAGCTCGTCCAGACGGCGAACCTGCTTATCCACCGCTTCGCTGCGATCGCGGTTATAAATGGCGAGGCCGATGATTCTCTGCAACTTAGCGACCAACTGTTCATGGCTGTGCTCGGCAAAACTGCGGCCATCCGCTTCAATGGTTTTGTAGGTTTCTGAGTCGGTAATTTCATTGACCAGCGTTTGCAGTTCCACCTGTGGACGCACAACCACCGGGCGCATGGTATCGACGCTTTCCAGCGAGCTGTAGATATCAACACAGTCGAAAATCTTAAAGCTTGTTTTCCCCACCGACGGGCACAGACGCGTGGCACGGCCCTTCATCTGCTCGTAGAGAATGCGGCTTTTGACTTTGCGCAGGAACACAATATTACAGATTGACGGGATATCCACGCCGGTGGTCAACAGATCGACGGTAACCACAATATTGGGTAGCCGCTCTTTGTTGAAGCGGACGATCATGCTTTGCACTTTCTTCGCGTCTTTATCGGCATCACCGGTGATCTTGATAATGGCGTCGTGTTCAAGCTGCGGATACTTTTTCTTAAACGCGGTGCGCAGCTCGTCAACCACCATGTCGGCATGGGCGTTGGTGACGCAGAACACCAGCGTTTTTTGCTGTCCGGTGGGATCCAGGTATTTGGTGAGCTCACCGCATACCGCACGGTTAAACGCCGGGATCACCAGGCCGCGGTTAAAATCGGCAACCTCAAAATCCTGATCGTCAGCCAGCGTATCGTTGATCAGCTCGCCTTGCGGGTTCAGGCGCTCCACCTGTTCGCCCTCGGAAAGATAGACCCCATCCTGCGCGTTACGTGTGACAATCTGAATGGGGGGATCCTGGTCGATCAAGTAGCCGTCGATCACCGCCGTTCGGTAGGTGTAGCGGTAAACCGGCTCGCCGAAAATATCTACCGTGTGCAGCGCTGGCGTGGCGGTCAGCGCAATTTTTACCGCATCGAAATGATCGAGAATGCGGCGGTAGGCGGAAACATAATCCAGCTGGCTTCGGAACTGCAGCTCGCCTTCGGTCTGCTCTTTATCAAGAATGTAGCCGCGATGTGCTTCATCGACGACAATACAATCGTAACGGCCGACCGGCATCGGTTCATCTGATTGCAGCGTGCGTTTAACCAGCGACTGAACCGTGGCGACGTGAATTTTGGTGCTGTCTTCCGGGAATTTATCGGTCAATCCTTTGATATCGAAAATGCTGTTAAAAGTGTCGCCGTTAATCCGTGTATCTTCAAACGATCCCAGCGCCTGCTCGCCGAGCGAGCGACGATCAACCAGGAACAAGACGCGTTTGAAACGCTGCGACTGGATCAGGCGGAACATCAGGGCGATGGCGGTACGGGTTTTACCGGTACCGGTCGCCATTGCCAGCAGGATCTCTTGTTGGCCGTTAACAATGGCCTTCTCTACCGCGCGAACGGCATCCTCCTGGTAATAACGCAGACCCAGTTCGCTCATTCCGGGGTTATCGGCAAACCACTGATTCTGTTTTTGCGGGTCGCTGCCCAGCATATCCAGCAGCTCTTCCGGGCGATGCCATTCCGGCAGCGCTTTCGACATATTGGTGGTGTGGCGGACGTCGCGATACCAGATACCGCTTTTGGTCTTCATTGCCGCGCGGTATTCACGCCCGTTGGTGGAGTAGCAAAAGGGGATTTTAAAACGCTGTGTGCCGCTGGTGTCCTGCCAGCTAATTTCGTAAGCAGGTACCGCTTCATGTACTTCATCAGGAGAGTAGTGTTCTAACAACGTGTCGCGTAAGAACGCGTTATCGAAGTATTTACTGTAGCGATACGATTCGTTGAGTTTGCCGGGAACATCGATATTTTTACGTTTTGCTTCGACCACTGCGATAGGCTTAAGGCCCACGAACAGAACATAATCCGCAAAACCTTGCTTCCCGGTTTCATCTTTGCCAGTTGGCCATTCGGCAATGGCTTTATTTACACCCGGTTCTGGACGCTCACCTTTGGAGAAACGTAACGTTTTACTATCGGCCTGCCAGCCCGCTTTACGCAGTTGGGCATCAATCAGGAAGCGGCTTTCTTCCTCGCTGAGATTCAGTGTGCGCTTGATAGCCTGGTCGATAATCTCTTTATGATATGCCTTGCGTTCCTGTTCGGTTTGTTTTGCTAACTCGGCGTTTTTGGCGGCGAGTTGCGCTTCCAGTGCGGCCACGCGTGCTTTGGTTTGTGCTTCGGTTTCCTGCTGTTTGCCTTCGAGAACGGCAATGTAGCCGTTGAGTGCAATTAATCGTTGCTGCTGAGCTTCCAGTTCTGCCTGGCTTTGTACTTTTTCCTGTGTCTGCTGTTCCAGTTGCTGTTTGAGGGTGAGAACTTCGGCGTGGTAGCGATCCTCACCGTGCTCAGGCAGCACAAAAACCGGCACAGGAAAGTCGTAATCTTTGGTTACCAACCGGTAATACCAGACGGCAAGACGGAAACCCAGGCGCAGGCACATCTGGGCATCATCCAAATCATTATGGTATTCGTGGACGGCCTGGTTACCAATTCGGCGCAATTTATGGAATACAGAAAGGATGTTGTCATCAACAAAGGAAATTTTGCCCAGTTCACGCAGAAGATCGTGTTGATTCTCACAGAGGGGGATATCCAGCAGCAGGCCAAGGTGTTTAGCCGTCGCTTCGCCAAACATACGCATTTTCACCAGTGCGGTGTTGGGATCATCCGGGTAATTATTTTCCGCCGCACAGGCGATGGCATAGGTGAAATCGTTGACGCCCTTCAGGAACTCAAAATTGGATTTAGTCATCATTAGGTTTTAATCCATCGCTGTGCGAGCCTATCCATATATTTAAGGCTCATAACTCTTTATCTTAGCTTTCCACATCTTCCCGGGCAATGACCAACGTCACAGCAACTGACTAATTCTTAAGGGTTCGTCTATTTTGTAGTGTTGAACTAAACACAAAAAGTCCCAAACACTTCAACCACGTCAGCTGACCATATCGAGCGCACACTTTTAAATTATAAAATCGATAAATAATTAAATCATTTCAACACATTACCATTGTTCCCAAAATCAAACGGACTCACCCCCTTCTCCCGGTTCGCATCCAAATAATCAGCCCACCACTGCAGCATCAGTCTGCGTTCATCCAAGTGCTCCGCCTTATGGATATAAGCCGCCCGCACAGAGCTACGCTCCTGATGGCTCATCTGCCGCTCTACCGCATCCCTCGACCACAATCCTGATTCAATCAAAGAACTACACGCCATTGTCCTGAACCCATGTCCACAAACTTCCGTTTTCGTGTCATAGCCCATCACTCGCAGAGCTTTATTCACTGTGTTCTCACTCATTGGTTTACGGGGATCATGATCGCCTACAAAAATCAGTTCTCGATTCCCGCTCATTCTTTTGATCTTTTTCAGAATGGCGAGAGCCTGCCGCGATAAGGGTACAAGATGGGGAGTTCGCATCTTCGAACCTCGCTGAGAATGTTTAACACCTGCCAGCGGCTCACGCTCACCAGGAATCGTCCACATAGCCGTTTCAAAATCCACTTCTGTCCAGCGAGCAAAACGTAACTCGCTCGAACGGATGAAAACCAGTAACGTCAAATCCACAGCTAACCGCGTTAACGGCCTGCCGGTGTAGTTATCAATACGATGGAGTAACTCAGGAATGCGGTTGAGATCTAGCGCAGCGCGATGCTTTCGTTTAGCTGTTGCGATCGCACCAGAGATCTCTTGTGCAGGATTGTAATCAATTAAGCCGTTCTGTACCGCAAAGCGCATTATTGCCGTTGTTCGCTGTTGAAGACGCGCAGCCACTTCAAGGCGTCCTGACTTTTCCACTGCTTTAATTGGAACCAGTAAGTCACGAGTACCAATATCTTTGATATTTCGCTTCCCAACTGAAGCAAATAAATTGTCTTCCAGGCTTTTCAATACACGAGCACTGTGCGACTCAGACCACTTTTGATTGCTGGCGTGCCAGTCTCTGGCTACCACTTCAAACGTTATCGCCTCTTGCTCCAGCTCTACCTTAACGGCTTTCTTGTTCTCACTGGGATCGACGCCATTAGCTAATAGTTTACGGGCTTCATCCCGCCGTGACCTGGCATCCGCCAGCGAGACTTCGGGATATTTTCCCAACGCCAGCATCTTTTCTTTACCGCCGAAGCGATAACGCAACCGCCAGTATTTGGAGCCGTTAGGGTGAACCAGCAGAACCATGCCGTCGCCGTCAGTCAGTTTATAGGCTTTTGCTTCAGGCTTAGCCGAACGAACCTTCACATCACTCAGAGCCATGATGAGTATCCTTTCAAGGGTCCTGTGTGGGTACAAACATAATCGAACCGGGATATACCCGCAGTTGTACCCGCATCAGTAAGTTGATGTAGATTGAATCAGGTTGACTTAGGTTGAGTGAAAACGCGAGGAAAGCCTTGCAGATACTGGATTTTAGGCACAAAAAAAGACGTCCGTTGACGTCTATTGATGTTCCGATGGTGCCGAAGGCCGGACTCGAACCGGCACGTATTTCTACGGTTGATTTTGAATCAACTGCGTCTACCGATTTCGCCACTTCGGCACTGAAGAGGTATGCGGAAAACGTTGTGGATTATACCTGTAGCACGCAACCATGCAAGCGCTAGCGTGTGTCTTCTCCGTTAAGTGTCGAAAAAATCAGCATACATCCATCCCGCGCTCTTCTTAATCCCCCCTTCTGCAAAGCGACGCCGTTTCCCATGCTCTACACTTTTCTGTTCAACACCACACTGAGGGAAACACGATGTCGATGATTAAAAGCTATGCCGCAAAAGAGGCGGGCAGCGAACTCGAACTCTTTGAATACGATGCAGGCGAACTCAAGCCGGAAGATGTCGAGGTGCAGGTCGATTACTGCGGTATCTGCCATTCCGATTTGTCGATGATCGACAACGAGTGGGGATTCTCTCAGTATCCACTGGTTGCCGGACATGAGGTGATTGGTCGCGTGGCCGCCCTCGGTAGCGCGGCGCAGGGGAAAGGCCTGAAGATCGGCCAGCGCGTGGGGATTGGCTGGACGGCGCGCAGCTGTGGTCACTGCGATGCTTGTATCAGCGGTAATCAGATCAACTGCCTGGAAGGAGCGGTGCCCACCATTCTTAATCGCGGCGGCTTTGCCGAGAAGCTGCGCGCAGACTGGCAGTGGGTGATCCCGCTTCCAGAATGCATCGATATTGAATCCGCCGGTCCGCTGCTGTGCGGCGGTATCACGGTGTTTAAACCGCTGCTGATGCACCACGTCACTGCCACCAGCCGCGTTGGGGTGATCGGTATTGGCGGACTGGGACATATCGCTATCAAGCTGTTGCATGCAATGGGATGTGAAGTCACCGCGTTCAGCTCTAACCCGGCGAAAGAGAAAGAAGTGCTGGCGATGGGTGCCGATAAAGTGGTGAACAGCCGCGATCCGCAGGCATTAACGGCGCTGGCGGGCCAGTTCGATCTCATCATCAATACCGTCAATGTTGATCTCGACTGGCAGCCCTACTTCGAAGCGCTGGCCTACGGCGGCAACTTCCATACCGTCGGCGCAGTGCTGAAGCCGCTTCCGGTTCCTGCCTTCACGCTGATTGCAGGCGATCGCAGCGTCTCCGGTTCGGCGACTGGTACACCGTATGAACTTCGTAAGCTGATGAAGTTTGCCGGACGCAGCAAGGTCTCGCCGACCACCGAGCTGTTCCCGATGTCGAAAATCAACGAGGCAATCCAGCACGTGCGAGACGGTAAAGCCCGTTATCGCGTGGTACTGAAAGCCGATTTCTGACGGTCTGACTCAGCGCCTCCCTGCTCAGAGTGAGGCGCTGAGTCGCTCTCGTGCCTGGCGAAACGCCAGAACCGCCTGCTGGCACTGCGCCGTCACATTCTCAATATCATGATTAATGTCGATACGCGCGATATCGGCCTCCTCCGCCAATGGGCACTCCAGCGCATCAAACTGACTTTTCAGCAAACCAACCGGCATAAAATGCCCTGCCCGACGCTGCATCCGTGCCAGAATAATATCGTAGTCGCCATCCAGCCAGAGAAAATGGACGTTAGGACTGCCCTTACGTAAAAAATCGCGATACTGTTTTTTTAATGATGAACAGACAATAAATCCGGTCTCATTCTTTTTATACAGACTATAAGACGCATCATTTAAGCGCTCTAACCACGGCAGTCGATCTTCATCAGTTAACGGTATTCCCTGGGACATTTTATCAATGTTTTTGGCGGGATGGAGATCGTCGCCATCAATAAACTTCGCCGATAATAATGCCGCCACCTTACTACCAATTAACGATTTACCACTTCCTGAAACGCCCATCAAAATATAGCTTTCCCCGGCCATGTAAAACCCTCTGCGTCATATTTCATGGCGCGATATTACGCCTGCACAATCGGCAATTTCACGCTTTTTTGTTTCTATAGATGAGAATTATAAAGCGCATCACGTTATGCGTAACATTGTAGTGTAACAATTTTCCAGTGTGATCTAACTCACAAATAAGGACAATTAAAACCGCTTAAATGCACCGGAGATGAAGACCTGACCCAGTGAGGCATTTATGGAAGTGAAAACTCAATCCTGCGTTGTCGCGGGTAAGCGCTCTGTTGCCGTAACACAACAGAATATCGAATGGAATAATAAAGGCACGCTCGTAAAAATAACCCGCGGAGGAATTTGCGGTTCCGACTTACATTATTATCAGGAAGGTAAAGTCGGTAATTTTACCGTCAAAGCACCGATGATTTTAGGCCATGAAGTTATTGGTAAAGTGGTCCATAGCGATTCAGAAACATTACGCGAAGGGCAGTCGATTGCCATTAATCCGTCTAAACCATGCGGTCATTGTAAATACTGTCTTCAACATGAAGAAAACCAGTGCACTGAAATGCGCTTTTTTGGCAGTGCGATGTATTTTCCGCACGTCGACGGCGGCTTTACCCAGTTTAAAACGGTCGATACCGCCCAGTGTATTCCTTACCCGGAACAGGCGGACGAAAAGGTCATGGCCTTTGCTGAACCGCTGGCCGTTGCCATCCATGCTGCGCATGAGGCTGGCGATCTCCAGGGTAAGAAAGTGTTTATCTCCGGCGTCGGCCCCATCGGTTGCCTGATCGTCAGCGCGGTGAAAACGCTGGGTGCAGCGGAAGTGGTCTGTGCCGATGTCAGCCCCCGTTCGCTATCGCTGGCTCAACAAATGGGCGCGGATACGCTGGTTAATCCCCAGCATGACGCGCTCGACCAGTGGAAAACGGAGAAGGGCTATTTCGATATCAGTTTCGAGGTCTCCGGTCATCCCTCCTCCATTACCACCTGTCTGGAAGTCACCCGCGCAAAAGGGGTGATGGTGCAGGTTGGTATGGGTGGTGCCGTTCCAGACTTCCCGATGATGATGCTGATCGGCAAAGAGATCGCCCTGAAAGGCTCGTTCCGCTTTACCACTGAATTTAACACCGCAGTCTCCTGGCTGGCGCATAACGTTATCGATCCGCTGCCGCTACTGAGTGCGGAATATCCGTTTACCGACCTGGAACAGGCGCTGATTTTCGCCAGCGACAAAACCCAGGCGGCGAAAGTTCAGCTCGTCTTTGAGAATGAAAAATAAGGAATAACATCATGAACGATCTTTTTTCACTGGCAGGTAAAAATATTCTGATCACCGGTTCCGCCCAGGGGATCGGTTATTTGCTGGCAACGGGTCTTGGTCAGTATGGTGCGCAGATTATCGTCAACGATATTACGTCAGAGCGGGCAGAAGCCGCGGTTGCTAAACTGCAGCAGGAAGGGATCCGTGCCGTTGCCGCTCCTTTTAACGTGACGCATAAACAGGATATTGACGCCGCAATTGATCATATCGAAAAAGATATTGGCCCGATTGATGTGCTGGTCAATAACGCCGGGATCCAGCGCCGTCATCCGTTTACCGAATTTCCGGAACAGGAATGGAACGACGTGATCGCCGTTAACCAGACCGCCGTGTTCCTCGTCTCCCAGGCGGTAACCCGCCGAATGGTGGAGCGCCAGGCCGGGAAAGTGATCAACATCTGCTCGATGCAAAGTGAACTGGGTCGCGACACCATCACCCCGTACGCCGCCTCGAAAGGTGCGGTGAAGATGCTGACTCGCGGTATGTGCGTTGAACTGGCGCGCCATAACATCCAGGTTAACGGCATCGCACCGGGGTACTTCAAAACGGAAATGACTAAAGCGCTGGTGGAAGATGAAGCCTTCACCTCATGGTTATGCAAACGTACCCCTGCCGCCCGCTGGGGCGATCCGCAGGAGCTGATTGGCGCGGCGGTATTCCTCTCCTCCAAAGCCTCGGACTTCGTCAACGGACACTTGCTGTTCGTCGACGGCGGCATGCTGGTCGCAGTGTAACCACTGAACAACCCTACGCAGCGCGCCAGCGCTGCCTTTTTGGCACACATAAGAGATAAGATTATGCCATTAATCATAATTGCGGCAGGCGTCGCGCTGCTTCTGGTCCTGATGATTGGCTTTAAAGTCAATGGCTTCATCGCCCTGGTCCTGGTCGCAGCCGTCGTGGGATTCGCCGAAGGGATGGACGCACAGGCCGTTTTACATTCCATTCAAAACGGGATCGGCGGCACGCTCGGCGGGCTGGCGATGATCCTCGGTTTTGGCGCAATGTTGGGAAAATTGATTTCTGATACGGGGGCCGCGCAACGCATCGCGACCACCCTGATCGGAACGTTTGGTAAAAAACGCGTGCAGTGGGCGCTGGTCGTCACCGGACTGGTCGTTGGGCTGGCGATGTTCTTCGAAGTCGGCTTTGTACTGCTGCTGCCGTTGGTATTTACGGTGGTGGCCTCATCCGGTTTGCCGCTGCTGTATGTCGGCGTGCCGATGGTCGCTGCCCTTTCGGTCACCCACTGCTTCCTGCCACCGCATCCGGGACCGACAGCCATTGCGACGATTTTTGAAGCCAGCCTCGGCACCACGTTGCTGTACGGGTTTATTATCACCATTCCTACGGTGATTGTCGCAGGCCCACTGTTTTCAAAACTGCTGACCCGCTTTGAAAAAGCGCCGCCGGAAGGGTTGTTTAACCCGCACCTGTTCACCGAAGAGGAGATGCCGTCCTTCTGGAACAGTATCTTTGCGGCGGTGATCCCCGTCATACTGATGGCCGTTGCCGCCGTGTGCGAAATTACACTGCCCAAAACCAACTCGGTACGGGTATTCTTTGAGTTTATCGGGAACCCTGCCGTCGCGCTGTTTATCGCCATCGTGCTGGCGATTTTCACTCTCGGCCGACGCAATGGCAGGACGATTGAACAGATCATGGATATCGTCGGTGACTCTATCGGTGCCATCGCCATGATTGTGTTTATCATCGCCGGTGGCGGCGCGTTTAAACAGGTTCTGGTGGACAGCGGCGTGGGTCAGTATATCTCGCACCTGATGACCGGCACCTCGTTGTCGCCGCTGCTGATGTGCTGGACAGTGGCCGCGTTACTGCGTATTGCACTGGGATCGGCGACCGTCGCCGCGATCACGACCGCTGGCGTGGTATTGCCGATCATTAACGTCACCCATGCCGATCCGGCGTTGATGGTGTTGGCGACCGGGGCCGGTAGCGTAATCGCTTCGCACGTAAACGATCCGGGATTCTGGCTGTTCAAGGGCTACTTTAACCTCAGCGTCGGTGAAACGCTGCGGACGTGGACCGTGATGGAAACGCTGATTTCAATCATGGGACTGCTGGGCGTGCTGGCACTGAATGCGGTTCTGCATTAAGGCGTGATTAACCACCGGGGGGCGATGTCGCCGCCGCTCCCCGGTACCGGAGAGAAGATGAGGAACCACAGAATTTCTTTGCAGGACATCGCCACGCTCGCGGGCGTAACCAAAATGACGGTGAGCCGCTATATCCGCTCGCCGAAAAAGGTCGCAAAGGAAACTGGCGAGCGTATCGCGCAGATCATGGAGGAGATCAACTACATCCCGAACCGTGCGCCAGCCATGTTGCTGAACGCGCAAAGCTACACGCTTGGCGTGCTCATTCCCTCCTTTCAGAACCAGCTCTTCGCCGACATTCTTGCCGGTATCGAATCGGTGACATCCGACCATAACTACCAGACGCTGATTGCCAACTACAACTACGATCGTGAGTCGGAAGAAGAGTCGGTGATCAATCTGCTCTCCTACAATATCGACGGCATCATTCTTTCCGAGAAGTATCACACCCTGCGCACGGTGAAATTCCTGCGCTCGGCGGCCATTCCCATTATCGAGCTAATGGATATTCAGGGCGATCGGCTGGATATGGAAGTCGGGTTTGATAACCGCCAGGCGGCATTTGATATGGTCAGCACCATGCTGGATAAACGCCAGCGGCGCAAAATTCTTTATCTCGGCTCGAAAGACGATATCCGTGATGAACAGCGTTTTCGCGGTTACTGCGATGCGATGACGCGGCGAGGCCTGACGCCGCTGCGCGTGAACCCGAAAGCGATCTCGTCGATTCGTCTGGGCATGCAACTGATGCGCGACGCGCTGATTGCCCACCCGGATTTAGACGGTGTGTTTTGCACCAATGATGATATTGCGATGGGCGCGCTGCTGTTTTGCCGGGAACGCGACCTGTCCGTGCCGGAACAGGTCTCCATTGCCGGTTTCCACGGTCTGGAGATGGGCCGACAGATGATCCCAAGTCTTGCCAGCGTCATCACCCCCCGCTTTGACATTGGCCGCATGGCGGCGCAGATGTTGCTGAGCAAAATCAAGAACAACGACCACAACCACAATACGATCGATTTGGGATACCAGATTTACCACGGCAATACGCTATAAGTGATTTTCTCTCCCCGGCGCATATTCTCTTGCACTCACATTGCCTATACTCGACGCAGGATAAATGGAGGAAATCTCATGAGCTCACCCCTGCTGATTGCCCGCACGCCAGACACTGAACTGTTTTTACTCCCCGGGATGGCGAACCGCCACGGGCTGATTACCGGGGCGACCGGGACCGGGAAAACCGTCACGCTACAGAAGCTGGCCGAGTCGCTGTCGGAAATTGGCGTACCGGTTTTTATGGCCGATGTAAAAGGTGACTTAACGGGCATCGCTGCCGAAGGCCAGGCTTTCGAAAAACTGCTCGCCAGACTGAAAAATATAGGCATTACCGACTGGCAACCGCACAGCAATCCGGTGGTACTGTGGGACATCTTCGGCGAAAAAGGTCATCCGGTTCGCGCCACGGTCTCAGACCTCGGGCCGTTGCTGCTGGCGCGTCTGCTGAACCTCAACGAGGTGCAGTCCGGCGTGCTGAACATTATCTTCCGTATTGCCGATGACCAGGGTCTGTTGCTGCTGGATTTCAAAGATCTGCGGGCCATCACGCAATACATCGGCGATAACGCTAAATCCTTCCAGAATCAGTATGGCAACATCAGCAGCGCTTCAGTCGGAGCGATCCAGCGTGGGCTGCTGACGCTTGAACAGCAAGGTGCGACGCACTTCTTTGGCGAGCCGATGCTCGACATCAAAGACTGGATGCGGACCGATGCCAGTGGCAAAGGGATCATCAATATTCTCAGCGCCGAGAAGCTCTACCAGATGCCAAAACTCTACGCAGCCAGCCTGCTGTGGATGCTCTCCGAGCTTTACGAGCAACTGCCGGAAGCCGGCGATCTGGAAAAACCGAAGCTGGTCTTCTTTTTCGACGAAGCGCATCTGCTGTTCAACGACGCCCCGCAGGTGCTGTTGGATAAAATTGAACAGGTGATCCGTCTGATCCGCTCGAAAGGGGTTGGCGTCTGGTTTGTTTCGCAAAACCCGGCGGATATTCCGGATAACGTCCTCGGTCAGTTGGGCAACCGCGTTCAGCATGCCCTGCGCGCCTTTACGCCGAAAGATCAGAAGGCGGTGAAAACCGCCGCGCAGACCATGCGCGCCAATCCGGCGTTTGATACAGAGAAAGCGATTCAGGAACTGGGCACCGGTGAAGCACTGGTTTCATTCCTCGATGCGAAAGGCAGTCCATCGCTCGTCGAGCGGGCAATGGTGATCGCCCCGTGCTCACGGATGGGACCGGTGACGGATGATGAGCGCAATGGGCTTATCAACCACTCTCCGGTTTATGGCAAATATGAAGACGACCTGGATCGTGAATCCGCGTTTGAAATGCTGCAACAAAGTGTCCAGGCAACGACCGAAGCGCAAAGTAACCCGACGGCGAAAGGCAAAGAGGTGGCGGTTGACGACGGGATCCTCGGCGGGCTGAAGGATATTCTCTTCGGCAGTACCGGACCGCGCGGTGGCAAGCGCGATGGCGTAGTGCAGAGCGTGGCAAAAAGCGCAGCGCGTCAGGTCACCAATCAGCTCATTCGCGGGATGTTAGGCAGCCTGATGGGCGGCAGAAAACGCTAGTACCAAGGATAAGCGCAGCGCCATCAGGCACTGCGCTTTACGTTGCCGGATGGCGGCGAACGATTATGACTTACGCATCATCAGCCAGAGACTGATCAAGAAGAACGAGGCGCTTGGCAACAGGGCGCCGATAATCGGCGGAATACCGTACACCAGCGTCAGCGGGCCAAAGATCTGGTCCAGCACGTAGAAAACAAAACCAAAGCTTATCCCCGTCACCACCCGCACACCCATTGGCACGCTACGCAGCGGACCAAAGATGAACGACAGCGCCATCAGCATCATCACCGCAACGGACAGCGGCTGGAAGACTTTGCTCCACATATTGAGCTGGTAGCGCCCGGCCTCCTGGCCGCTCGACTTCAGGTATTTCACATAGTTGTGCAGACCGCTGATAGAGAGCGCATCCGGGTCCAGCGCCACCACGCCCAGTTTGTCTGGCGTGAGGTTGGTTTTCCAGGTACTGCTCACCATTTGCGAACCGGTGATCTGCTTCGGATCGGTCAGATTCGACTCATCCACCTGCGACAGACGCCAGACCTTCTGTTCCGGGTCAAACTTCGCCGACGCAGCATAGCGCACGGATTGCAGACGACGCTGATCGTTGAAGGCATAAATGCTGATGCCGACTAACTCTTCGTCACCTTTCACTCGTTCGATGTAAACAAAGTTATTGCCGTCTTTCGCCCACAGCCCCTGCTGGGTGGAAAGCAGCGAACCGCCGTACATCGCCTGCGCACGGTAATTACGCGCCATCTGCTCGCCCTGCGGCGCAACCCACTCGCCGATGGCCATGGTCAGCAGCACCAGTGGGATCGCGGTTTTCATCACCGAGAACGCAACCTGCATACGGGTAAAACCCGACGCCTGCATCACGACCAGCTCGCTGCGCTGCGCCAGCATCCCGAGTCCCAATAGCGCACCAAGCAATGCCGCCATCGGGAAGAAAATCTGCACATCTTTCGGCACGCTGAGCAGGGTGTACATCCCCGCGCCCAACGCGTCGTAGCTCCCCTGCCCGGCTTTTTTCAGCTGGTCGACGAACTTGATGATGCCGGAAAGCGACACCAGCATGAATAACGTCATCATGATGGTGGTGAAAATGGTTTTACCGATATAGCGGTCAAGGACACCAAATGGCTGCATCACACCGCTCCTTTACGCGAAAAACGGGCGCGCAGACGGCGCACCGGCACTGTATCCCACAGGTTAAGACCCACCGCCAGCGCCAGATACAGCAGGTTGACCACCCACATCCAGATAACCGGGTCCAGCTTTCCTTTCCCGCCATTGGATTTCAGGGAGGTCTGGATCAGGAAGAACATCAAATAGAGCAGCATCGCGGGCAGCATCGACAGCACGCGGCCCTGACGCGGGTTGACCACGCTCAGCGGGACGACCATCAGCGCCATCATAAATACGGTGAATACCAACGTGATACGCCAGTGCAGTTCCGCACGGGCGCGATCGGTATCAGTGGACCACAGCGTGCGCATGTCCATCTGGTCGGTGTCGTTCGGATCCAGCGCCACCGCCTGGTGACCGATAATCGCCTGATAGTCCTGGAAGTCGGTAATACGGAAATCACGCAGCAGTGCGGTGCCTTCAAAGCGGGTGCCTTTGTTCAGCGTGACCACCTGCGAACCGTCGCGCATCTGCGACAGATGTCCGGAATCGGCGACCACCACAGAAGGACGGGCGTTACCTTTCGGGCGAATTTGTGCGAGGAACACATCCTTGAAATCGCTACCGTCAACGCTTTCAATAAACAGTACCGAGCTGCCATTGGTGGCCTGCTGGAACTGCCCCTGCGCCAGTGCGGCCATACCGGGGTTGGCTTTCGCCTCGGCCAGCACTTCATCCTGATGTTTTGACGACCACGGCCCCGCCCACATGACGTTAACGGCGGCGATGATCCCGGTGAACAACGCCAGGATCATGGCGGCTTTCACCAGCACGGCCTTGCTCAGACCGCAGGCGTGCATCACCGTAATTTCACTTTCGGTATACAGTTTGCCCAGCGTCATCAACAGTCCGAGGAACAGGCTGAGCGGCAGGATAAGCTGCGCCATTTCAGGCACGCCGAGGCCCAGCAGCGAGAGCACCAGATTTGCCGGAATGTCACCGTCAACCGCTGCGCCGAGGATCCTCACTAACTTTTGACAAAAGAAGATCAAAAGCAGAATGAAGAGGATGGCAAGCTGGCTTTTGAGCGTCTCCCGCACCAGATATCTTATGATTATCACTTTAAATACGCCCGTAAAAACTCGTCTTTTGCAGGAATTTAGCTTGTTTCATGGCTTAAACGTCATTTATTCTCTTGAGTCGTCGAAATCGTCGCTAAAATTATTATACTCAGCGGATTCGCCACTCAGAACGCGTTCTGATGTGCCAATGCCGTAATAACGTTAAGATTAACACGAAGTCACCGCAACTGCGGATATGAGTTACGAAAGCTTGCAATTCTAACCGCAGGCGCCGCCGTTGTCTTTAAGATTCAGGAGCGTAGTGCATGGAGTTTAGTGTAAAAAGCGGTAGCCCGGAGAAACAGCGGAGTGCCTGCATCGTCGTGGGCGTCTTTGAACCACGCCGCCTTTCTCCGGTTGCAGAACAGCTCGATAAAATCAGCGACGGGTACATCAGTGCCCTGTTGCGTCGTGGCGAACTGGAAGGCAAACCGGGTCAGACCCTGTTGTTACACCATGTCCCCAACGTACTGTCCGAGCGTATCCTCCTCATCGGTTGTGGCAAAGAACGCGAGCTGGATGAACGTCAGTATAAGCAGGTGATTCAGAAAACTATCAACACTCTGAATGATACCGGCTCAATGGAAGCCGTCTGCTTCCTGACCGAACTGCACGTCAAAGGCCGCAACAACTACTGGAAAGTGCGTCAGGCTGTCGAGACGGCCAAAGAGACGCTGTACAGCTTCGATCAACTGAAAACCACCAAAAGCGAGCCGCGCCGCCCGCTGCGTAAAATGGTCTTCAATGTGCCGACCCGCCGTGAGCTGACCAGCGGCGAGCGTGCGATTCAGCACGGTCTGGCCATTGCTGCCGGCATTAAGGCCGCGAAAGATCTCGGCAACATGCCGCCGAACATCTGTAACGCCGCCTATTTAGCCTCTCAGGCGCGCCAGTTAGCTGACAGCTACAGCAAGAATGTGGTCACCCGCGTCATCGGCGAACAGCAGATGAAAGAGCTGGGAATGCACGCATACCTCGCCGTCGGTCACGGTTCGCAGAATGAATCGCTGATGTCAGTGATTGAGTACAAAGGCAGTCCGTCCGAAGACGTGCGTCCGATTGTGTTGGTCGGTAAAGGGCTCACCTTTGACTCCGGCGGTATCTCCATCAAGCCAGCTGAAGGCATGGACGAGATGAAGTACGACATGTGCGGTGCGGCGGCAGTGTATGGCGTAATGCGCATGGTGGCGGAGCTTCAGTTGCCAATCAACGTCATCGGCGTGCTGGCAGGCTGTGAAAACATGCCAGGTGGTCGCGCCTATCGTCCGGGCGACGTGCTGACGACCATGTCCGGTCAGACGGTTGAAGTGCTGAACACCGATGCCGAAGGCCGTCTGGTACTCTGCGACGTCTTAACCTACGTTGAGCGTTTCGAGCCAGAAGCGGTTATCGACGTGGCGACCCTGACGGGCGCCTGCGTGATTGCGCTGGGCCACCACATTACCGGTCTGATGTCGAACCATAACCCGCTGGCGCACGAGCTGATCGGCGCGTCCGAACAAGCGGGCGACCGCGCATGGCGTCTGCCGCTGGGTGATGAGTATCAGGAACAGCTGGAATCCAACTTCGCGGATATGGCGAATATCGGCGGCCGTCCTGGCGGCGCAATCACCGCAGGCTGTTTCCTGTCGCGCTTTACTCGCAAGTACAACTGGGCGCACCTCGACATCGCCGGTACCGCATGGCGTTCCGGGAAAGCCAAAGGCGCAACCGGTCGTCCGGTGGCGCTGTTGTCGCAGTTCCTGCTCAATCGTGCCGGTTTTTCTGGCGAAGAGTAAGTTTGAAATTGCCCCGTAGGCCGGATAAGCGCAGCGCCATCCGGCCTACGGTGTGCAATAAGACAACGCATTTAAATCCACCACAAGAAGCCCCATATCATGAGAAACGCAACGTTCTATCTTCTGGACAACGACACACAACACGATGGCCTTAGCGCCGTCGAGCAACTGGTGTGTGAGATTGCCGCAGAACGTTGGCGCAGCGGCAAACGCGTGTTGATTGCCTGCGAAGACGAAAAACAGGCGATTCGCCTGGATGAGGCGCTATGGGCCAGACCGGCTGACCGTTTCGTCCCGCACAATCTGGCCGGTGAAGGGCCGCGCGGCGGTGCGCCGGTAGAAATCGCCTGGCCGGAAAAACGCAACAGCAGTCCGCGCGATCTGCTCATCAGCCTGCGCGTTGGCTTTGCAGATTTTGCCACCGCTTTCACAGAAGTGATAGACTTCGTCCCTTACGAAGATTCTCTGAAACAATCGGCACGCGAACGCTACAAAGCCTACCGCGTGGCTGGTTTTAACCTGAATACGGCAACCTGGAAATAATGGAAAAGACATACAACCCCCAAGATATCGAACAGCCGCTTTACGAGCACTGGGAAAAGCAGGGCTATTTCAAGCCTAACGGCGATGAAAGCAAAGAGTCCTTCTGCATCATGATCCCGCCGCCGAACGTCACCGGCAGTTTGCATATGGGTCATGCTTTCCAGCAAACCATCATGGATACGCTGATCCGCTATCAGCGCATGCAGGGGAAAAATACCCTGTGGCAGGTCGGGACCGACCACGCCGGTATCGCGACCCAGATGGTGGTTGAGCGTAAAATTGCCGCTGAAGAAGGAAAAACCCGCCACGACTACGGTCGCGATGCCTTTATCGATAAAATCTGGCAGTGGAAAGCGGAATCCGGTGGCACCATCACCCGTCAGATGCGTCGGCTCGGCAACTCCGTGGACTGGGAGCGCGAGCGCTTCACCATGGACGAAGGTCTTTCCAATGCCGTGAAAGAAGTCTTTGTCCGCCTGTACAAAGAAGATCTGATTTACCGTGGCAAACGCCTGGTGAACTGGGATCCAAAACTGCGCACCGCCATTTCCGATCTGGAAGTGGAAAACCGCGAGTCTAAAGGCTCGATGTGGCACATCCGCTACCCGCTGGCCGACGGCGCAAAAACGGCTGACGGCAAAGATTACCTGGTGGTGGCGACCACCCGTCCGGAAACCCTGCTGGGCGATACCGGCGTGGCCGTTAACCCGGAAGATCCGCGTTATAAAGATCTGATTGGCAAATTCGTGGTGTTGCCGCTGGTGAACCGCCGCATTCCGATCGTCGGTGATGAACACGCCGACATGGAAAAAGGCACCGGCTGCGTGAAAATCACCCCGGCGCACGACTTTAACGACTACGAAGTCGGTCGTCGTCATGCCCTGCCAATGATCAACATCTTCACCTTTGATGGAGATATCCGCGAAACGGCGGAAGTGTACGACACCAAAGGCAATGAGTCCGACGTCTACTCCAACGAAATTCCGGCGGAATTCCAGAAACTGGAGCGCTTCGCCGCACGTAAAGCGGTGGTTGCGGCGATCGACGCGCTGGGCCTGCTGGAAGAAATTAAACCGCACGACCTGACCGTCCCGTACGGCGACCGTGGCGGCGTGGTCATCGAACCGATGCTGACCGACCAGTGGTACGTCCGTGCCGATGTGCTGGCAAAACCGGCGGTAGAAGCCGTTGAGAACGGCGACATTCAGTTCGTGCCGAAGCAGTACGAAAACATGTATTTCTCCTGGATGCGCGATATTCAGGACTGGTGTATTTCCCGTCAGCTGTGGTGGGGTCACCGTATTCCGGCATGGTACGACAACGACGGTAACGTCTATGTGGGTCGCAACGAAGACGAAGTGCGTAAGGAAAACAACCTGAGCGCAGACGTAGCCCTGCGTCAGGACGACGACGTGCTGGATACCTGGTTCTCCTCCGCGCTGTGGACCTTCTCCACCCTCGGCTGGCCGGAAAACACCGACGCACTGCGTCAGTTCCACCCAACCAGCGTGATGGTTTCCGGCTTCGACATCATCTTCTTCTGGATTGCCCGCATGATCATGATGACCATGCACTTCATCAAAGATGAAAATGGCAAGCCGCAGGTTCCGTTCAAAACCGTCTACATGACCGGTCTGATCCGCGACGACGAGGGCCAGAAGATGTCCAAGTCCAAGGGTAACGTAATTGACCCGCTGGATATGGTCGACGGTATTTCGTTACCGGAACTGCTGGAAAAACGTACCGGCAACATGATGCAGCCACAACTGGCTGAAAAAATTGCCAAACGTACCGAAAAACAGTTCCCGGACGGCATTGAACCGCACGGCACCGATGCCCTGCGTTTCACCCTGGCAGCGCTGGCTTCGACCGGTCGCGACATCAACTGGGACATGAAGCGCCTGGAAGGTTACCGTAACTTCTGTAACAAGCTGTGGAACGCCAGCCGTTTTGTGCTGATGAACACCGAAGAACAGGATTGCGGATTCAACGGCGGCGAGATGACCCTGTCGCTGGCGGACCGCTGGATCCTCGCGGAATTCAACCAGACCACCAAAGCGTACCGTGAAGCACTGGATAACTTCCGCTTCGATATCGCCGCGGGCATTTTGTATGAGTTTACCTGGAACCAGTTCTGTGACTGGTACCTGGAGCTGACCAAACCGGTCATGACCGGCGGAACGGAAGCTGAACTGCGTGGCACCCGCCATACGCTGGTGACCGTGCTGGAAGGTCTGCTGCGCCTGGCGCACCCGATCATCCCGTTTATCACTGAAACCATCTGGCAGCGTGTGAAAGTGATTGCCGGCATTACCGCTGACACCATCATGCTGCAGCCGTTCCCGGAATATAACGCCGCACAGGTTGATGAAGCCGCACTCGCGGACACCGAATGGCTGAAGCAGGCGATCGTTGCCGTACGTAACATCCGTGCGGAAATGAACATTGCGCCGGGCAAACCGCTTGAGCTGCTGCTGCGGGGTTGCAGCGATGACGCGATGCGTCGCGTAAACGACAACCGCAGCTTCCTGCTGAACCTGGCGCGTCTGGAAAGCATCACCGTACTGCCTGCTGATGACAAGGGTCCGGTCTCCGTGACTAAAATCATCGACGGCGCCGAACTGCTGATCCCGATGGCGGGTCTCATCAATAAAGACGATGAACTGGCGCGTCTGGCGAAAGAAGTGGCGAAAATCGAAGGCGAAATTAGCCGTATCGAAAACAAACTCGCTAACGAAGGCTTTGTGGCGCGTGCGCCGGAAGCGGTGATCGCCAAAGAGCGTGAGAAGCTGGAAGGTTATGCCGAGGCGAAAGCGAAACTGATTGAGCAGCAGGCGGTTATCGCCGCGCTGTAATCGCGGAAAGCGATAATGTATAAAGGCCGGAGCTTGCTCCGGCCTTTTTTATCACTACATAAAATTGAGCGTCGGCATCACGCCGCGTGAGAGTCGCGATACCAGACCGTTATCCACGCGCTCATCGCTGTCAGCAAGTGGTAACGTATCGAGATCGCCCACCACGTACGTATTTTTCGCCAGCCAGGTAATCAGCCACATGCGCAGCAGTGGATACGCCAGCCCACCAGTGATAGCAGAAATCACATATAACCCCCCCAGGCGATAAACCATGCCATGGAAAGTCAGCGTGGAACGAAAACGAATGTGTCCGTCGGCGAGTTGCAGGTTATTCAGAAAGTGATTACGAAACGCCACAATCAAATAACTCATTGAAATGGCAATGCCCAGATAATAGATAATCTGGCTTATCACAATCTGTCGTTGATATTCGATGAGTATTAACGCTTCAATTTCCTCTTCCGCCATCCCCGTCACATCGAGTTCGTATATCGATTTAAACAGCGCAATCGCGATAAAACCGACCACGGCGAGAAAAGGCAGCAGCGCTGCCATGGCCAGAATCGCGGATTTAATACAATGCCAGACATTTATCTGCACAGAGAATGCGTGGACACCAAAGCGGCCGCCATCCCCCACCATCCTCATCAACCGACTGTACGTCACCCCGCTGACCACTCCCACGCCGGCAAGGCCCGTCAGCCCCAGCACGATTACCGTGAAAATCACTTCTCCCGGGCTTTCTGTTGGACACACCTGTAGCAGGCAAAATATCACCACCCCCAGCGCCATAAGCAACAGCACGGGCAGACACAGAATATTCCAGAATGCCTTAAGCGCAGAGAAACGAAAACCAAAACGGATACTATTTAACGAGGTCTTCACTGCCTGATATTGCAGATTTTTCATCACCAGGACAGGTATTGCTAAGATCAGTGCTGCCAGTAAGGCCGCGCCAATGACAAAATATTCCATGCTTATCAATGTCATGCCTGCAATATAAATCACCAGCAGCATAAACCAGCTCAGGAACACATCGCCACCTGTCACCTTCCAGCTAAACGGCTGTCCATTTAAGGTCATATTGGAATAAATATAGCGACGGCATTTCATTAATGCCCACGGCAGGTAAATTCCTAATGTCACCAGTACCAGCAACGAATTGACCAGACAAATAAGAAAATAACTTCCGCCATCGCCACGAAATTCAAAAGCGTGTGATGGTGCCTCTTCTTTTATAAGATATTCCTGCATAATAAATCCCTGTCGTTAATCATCCTTAAAAATACACATTATTAGCAGGCAATAGGAATACCAGCCAATAGAGATATTACCTTATTATCTGCATAAATAACATCCACCCGCTATGTTATAAGGTGCTTGCATCACCTGGCCGGGGATGCTATTAGTTCAAATTATTAGTATTGTTTAACCGGGTAGTAAAATGAATGTTTTTGACGCGCTCACGTTACGTCGCCTGACGGCCAGGGATAACCAGGTCATCGCTGCCGTTATCCGTCAGGTTTCCGCCGAATATGGCCTTACCGCTGATAAAGGCTATACCGTTGCCGATCCAAATCTTGATGAGCTGTATCAGCTCTACTCGCAACCAGGACATGCATATTGGGTGGTGGAGCGTAATGGCGAAGTGGTGGGGGGCGGCGGAATTGCGCCGTTAACCTGTAGCGAACCCGATATTTGCGAACTGCAAAAAATGTACTTTTTGCCCGTGGCGCGCGGACAAGGCATGGCGAAAAAGCTGGCGCTGATGGCGATGGATCACGCCCGCGCGCTGGGATTTAAACATTGCTATCTGGAAACGACCGCCTTTTTACGCGAGGCGATTGGTCTATACGAACATTTAGGGTTTGAGCATATCAGCGAACCGCTTGGCTGCACCGGGCACGTCGATTGCGAAGTGCGGATGCTCAAACCCCTGTAATACCGGCTATTGCATCTCAGGCGATACCGAAAGTCGAATCACGCCAGCGGCCTGCGCGGCTGGCAATTTCAGCACTTCCGTCCACATATCCTGCACCAGATTGCAGACGACCTTTTCTTTCCCGATCCCCTTCTCCGGCTCAGCCATAAGCTGAACATCCTGCCCGTAGCGCTGCACCAGTACTGGTACGACGCTTTGCAGATCCTGCATGGCCTGCTGCTTCTCGGTGTCGGTTACCGTGTGTTTATTAGGACCGTATGCCGCTCGCATCATCGCCGCATCACCTTCCATACGCCGTTTCAGAATATCCGGTGAGATCAGACGCGTCGGGTTAATGCCGCCTTTGACCTGAGGGAAGAGAAAGCGGAAACACTCATCGTCGCCTTTTTTCTGCACCGCCGCAGTCTGTTCGAGATTGATCTTCATATAGTCAATGACATTACTGTCCGGCGCCTGCTGTAAACGCGACATCTGAATTTGCAGCACCTGCGGTTGAATGGTATCGATTATTTGTTGTTCGGTTTTGCCTTCATTTTTCAGCTGCAGCGCCTGGGTGCGAAGATGGACCCAAAATGCCGGCTCCTGTTCCTTCAGTACCTGAAACGTCGGCATTTGCAGTAGCGCGGCATCAAACTGCTGCTCTTCCGTCTGACCGGACGCCGCTTTTTCTCGCGGGATCAGGTAGTGCACGTCAAACAGGTTCCACGCGACGATCGCCACAATCATCAGCACCGCGCCAGAAGCCTTCCCTACCCAGCCTTTTTTACGCATGAGCCCTATCACCGCGGCGATGACCGCGCCGACGTAGCCTGCGAGAAGTACATGTGTCCAGTTCATCGGTATTGGTATTCCTTGCCCTGAAAAAGAGACATTTTTCACTGCCCACGTCGGGATGTCACCTTGCGGCGGGCAGAACTACCGAAATTAAGAGGCGACGGGGACACCGCTGTGAAAGCGAAACTCGTTGTCCGGCGAGACGATCAGCGCCGCTTCCACGTCGCCAAAATAGCGGACGCGGGGAGAAATATCTTCCTGCGAAACCTGTTGCGCCAGCGCCAGATAGTCCTGATAGTGGCGCGCTTCGGATCGCAGCAGCGACAGATAGAACTTTTGCAGATCGTCATCGAGAAACGGAGCCAGCGCGGCGAAGCGTTCACAGGAGCGCGCTTCGATGTAAGCACCGCAAATCAGCTTATCAATCAGCGTCAGCGGCTCGTGCGTGCGCACCGCTTTCAGCATCCCTTTCGCGTAGCGACTGGCGGTGATCTTCACGTAAGGAATGTTGCGGGCCTGCATCGCTTCGCGCACCTGCCAGAAATGGTGCAATTCTTCCTTTATCAACAACACTATGCTGTCGATAAGCTGGCGGCCCCACGGATCGTCCGTTTCCGGCATTACGCTTTTACCAATCTGTTTATGGAGCGCAACAAAGTCCGGTTCCGGCCCTTCCCGGAAGGCAAAGGCTTCATACGGCTGTAGCCAGGCGAGCAGCGCATCCGCACCCGGTTTATCCGCTACATACTTACGCACCAATAGCATCGCCGTTTGTGCCGCCTTGAGTTCGCATATCAGATGATCGGTGAGCAGCAGAGGGAGGTTTTGCGGATCGCGCGCCTGGTCAATCCATGCCTGCGGGGTCGGACAGTGCAGAAAGTTAAGCACCGGAGAAAGTATTTGCGGGTAGTTCATGAGTAACCTGTTGGAAGAGTACGACAGCAGGCGCTGCCGTACTTTTTAACCCCTGGTAATCTTAGTGACGCACGCCGTCGTCATCTTCGTCGACGTAGTCTTCGTCGTCGCCCTCTTCACCGTCTTCACCGTTCGGATCTTCAAAGTAGGTGCCCCAGCCGTCGTATTCGACGTCATATTTCTCGGCCAGGTTCATCAACTGTTCAACCTGCGCGTCGATAAGGTCAGCTTTCAGCGCACATTCACTGAGGATATCGCAGCAAATCACAGTGTCGCCTTCTTCGACTTCCAGCTCTTCTGGCTCAGTGACTTCATAGCCGAGTTTAAACGCTTCTACCGCCGCTTTTTCCAGGGTTTCGAAATCGTCTGCGGAAAGGTGGTGTTCGATGGTGTACAGCGCGTCCGGGTCGCTACCATCATCCAGTAATTCTTCAATAATCAGGCGCGTCTCTTCACGCTGCTCTTCCAGTAGTTCCGGGTTTGCCATGGCTCGTTCCTCATAATGTCCTGCCGATACTCTTATTGTCACATACCGCCGTCATTGCCTCCACCTTTCCAGAAAAGATTTGTGAAACGGGGTTGCAAATGCATAATCATCCATATAAATTGAATTTTAATTCAATAGGTGGCATTCGCCATAGGAGGGAACTATGTCAGGTTTTTATCAGAAGCATTTTTTAAAGTTACTCGATTTCACCCCTGCTGAACTCACCGCACTCGTCCAACTTGCCGCAAAACTGAAAGCTGATAAGAAAAATGGCAAAGAAGAACAAAAGCTTACTGGCAAAAACATCGCGCTCATCTTCGAAAAAGACTCGACCCGTACACGATGCTCTTTCGAAGTTGCCGCTTACGACCAGGGGGCTCGCGTCACTTATCTCGGTTCCAGCGGCAGCCAGATTGGGCATAAAGAGTCAATTAAAGACACCGCTCGCGTGCTGGGCCGGATGTATGACGGCATTCAGTATCGCGGTTACGGTCAGGAAGTAGTCGAAACGCTGGCCGAATATGCCGGTGTACCGGTATGGAATGGGTTGACCAACGAGTTCCATCCTACGCAATTACTGGCTGACCTGCTGACGATGCAGGAACATCTACCAGGTAAGGCGTTTAACGAGATGACGCTGGTTTACGCGGGCGATGCGCGCAATAACATGGGTAACTCAATGCTGGAAGCCGCCGCGCTCACCGGGCTGGACCTGCGTCTGGTGGCCCCCAAAAGCTGCTGGCCGGAAGCGTCGCTGGTCGCAGAATGCAGCGCAATGGCGAAGAAAAATGGCGGTAACATTACGCTCACCGAAGATATCGCGGCGGGCGTGAAAGGGGCGGACTTTATCTACACCGATGTCTGGGTGTCGATGGGCGAACCGAAAGAGATGTGGGCGGAACGTATCGCCATGCTGCGCGACTATCAGGTCAACAGCCAGATGATGGCGCTTTCCGGGAATCCGCAGGTGAAGTTTCTGCACTGTCTGCCCGCATTTCATGACGATCAGACCACGCTCGGTAAAAAAATGGCGGAGGAATTTGGTCTGCACGGCGGAATGGAAGTCACCGATGAGGTGTTTGAATCCCCGGCCAGTATTGTGTTTGACCAGGCTGAAAACCGGATGCACACCATTAAAGCAGTGATGGTGGCGACGCTGGCGCAGTAATATTGTTCGCAAACAAAAACCCCACATAACACTGTGGGGTTCATCACCAGTCTGAGGCGAAAATCACCATTTTCGCCCAGTATTACAACCGTGAATTATGCGCCCATTGGCGGCGTAAACGCGGTAAGTTCCAGCTCCGGTCCGGTGTATTTCTCCGCCATCACCAGCGCAGTGTTGCCCGCGCAGCCATTCGCCAGACGCGAGGTCGGGATGTCTTTGGTAAGCACGTTAGCTCCACCGTTTTTACAGATCCCGGTACCTGCGTAATCCAGATCCGGCCATGCGCCTTCATGGATACATACCACACCTTGCTTGATGCCATCAGTAACCTTCGCGCCGGTTAACACCTGTCCACGCGTGTTCCAGACACGCACCAAATCGCCGTCGGCAATGCCACGTTTTTTCGCATCTTCTGGATGGATGTATAACGGCTCGCGGTTGGCCACCGCATACTGTTTGCGCAGCGACGCATAGTTAAGCTGACTGTGTAAACGGTGCGCCGGGTGCGCGGTCAACAGCTGCAGTTCACCCTCTTTAGCGTTGCCAGCCCATTCGTCTGGTTCCAGCCAGGTCGGATGCGCCGGGCAATCCTTATAGTTGAAACCTTCGATGGTTTTCGAGTAAATCTCGATTTTACCGCTCGGCGTGCCCAGCGGGTTCATCACCGGGTCCTTGCGGAAATCGGCATAGCGCACGAAAACTTCTTCTTTCGGGTTCTTACGCATTTCGATCAGCTTGTTCGCTTCCCAGAAGGCGGTGAACTGCGGCATATTGACGCGCTGCTGACGCGCGCCTTTCTGCGCCACGTCGTAGAACTCGCGCAGCCAGTCCATTTCGCTCTTGCCTTCGGTATAAACGGCTTTACCGCCTGGTTTCAGCAGCTCAGCCATATCCGCGAACACGTCAAAATCATTGCGGGCTTCGAACTGTGGGGGGATGGCTTGTTTCATCGGCACCAGATGCTGGTTGCTGTAGTCACCGGTCATGGTCAGATCGTTACGTTCAAACGATGTGGTGATCGGCAGAACAATATCCGCGTGCTTGGCGGCAGCCGTCCAGTAGCACTCGGAGATCACCACCAGTTCCGGTTTTTGCCAGGCTTTTACCAGGCGGTTGGTATCCTGATGATGAGTGAAGTTGCCACCGCCGGCCCACCAGATCATGCGCAGATCGGGGAAGGTTTGTTCCTTACCGTTATGTTGATATTTGCCGCCGGGGTTTTCCAGGGCTTCAACGATACGCGCAACCGGGAACGCTTCCACCGCATCGGAGGTTGCCCAGTCGTTGCCAGCAGACGAGCCGCCTGCGATTGTCGCTGAAATGGCCGACAGCACTCCGCCACTGCGAGTTGGGTTGCCGCCGTTAGAGTAATGGTAAGAGAAACCAAAACCGCCGCCCTCGGTACCAATCTGGCCGAGCATCGCCGCCAGGGTAACCAGCATCCAGTGGCGCTGTTCACCATACTGCTGACGCTGAATGCCCCAACCCGCCATCAGCATGGTTTTATTCTTGGCAAAGATTTCCGCCAGAATTTCCATTTGCTTCGCCGGAACGCCGCAAATCTTCTCGGCCCAGGCCGGATTTTTCGGCGTGTTGTCGTTTTTACCCGTCAGATACGCTTCGAATTCGCCATAGCCAGTGGTGTATTTATCGAGGAAGGCTTTGTCATGCAGTCCTTTTTCTACCAGCGCGGACGCAATACCTAACATCAGCGCCACGTCGGTACCCATATTCGGCGCAATCCACTGTGCTTTATCACCGAAGAAATCGATAGTTTCTGAGCGTTGCGGATCGATGGCGATAACAGTTTTGCCGGACGCTTTCAGTTTATTGAAGTACTCGAGGCCTTGCTCATCCGTACTGGTCCAGGCAATTTTCAGGGTGTTCAGTGGGTTAAGACCCCACAGGACCACCACCTGACTATGTTCGAGGATCAGCGGCCATGCCGTTTGCTGTTCGTAAACTTCTACCGAGCCGACGACGTGCGGCATGATCACCTGCGCCGCGCCAGTGGAGTAGTCGCCGGTATGCCCGGTATAGCCGCCCGCCATGCTCATGTAACGCTGCAGCAGCGTCTGCGCTTTGTGCAGCACACCACTGGAGCGCCAGCCATAAGATCCCGCAAAAATGGAAGATGGGCCATGCTCGGCACGGATACGGGCGTGCTGCTCGTGGATGAGCTTCAGAGCGTCTTCCCATGACACTTTGACGAATTCGTCTTTACCACGATTGCCATCCGGTTTGCCCGGCGCATTGAGGAAGCCTTTACGTACCATCGGAGATTGAATACGGCACGGGGTATGCGCCTGATCGGGTGCGGTAGTTTGCAGATCGTTGGGAATCGTTTTCGCCAGCGCACCGCGCGACGACACAATTTTGCCGTCTTTAACGTCGATGTACATCGCCCCCCAACGTCCTGCGGTCAGGATGGCATTACCCGGCGCGTCTGCTGCCCACGCTGGCATCGGGATTGCCGAGGTAATCATCATCGCGCCAGCGGAACCGCCAGCATACTTAATAAAGTTACGTCGTGTAAGGTTCATAGGTTTTCCTTTAATCGTAATTGTTAGTTATTCCTTAGAGGTAAAATCTTTGGCGTGATACTGGAACCAGCGAGTCAGGATGTCTAAATCCTCGGCGCTAATATCCGTTCTCGCGCCCATCCCTTTTGCTACGGAAGGCCAGGCATTTAAGGTGTAATGTTCGGAGGAAATCGGCGCATGACATCCGGAACAATACGTTTTGTCGAGAGTTTTGGCGTAATCCCAGATCACGTCGGGTTTACTCAGTGCGGGTTCAGCCAGAGGTGCGCGTAGAGACACATTGCGCCATGCGTTTCCGTAGGGATCCTTTTCCCAGTCGCTGGAGATTTTGAGCGCTTTTTGACCTTCGTCGGTAAGTGTGGCAAGGACCAAACGCTGACCCACCGCGAAGTAAATCACCTGTTCAGCGCCTTGCATTTGGCTACCGATAATCTCCACTTCCCGCGCATCGCCGGAATGTCCCACCACGTTCAGTTTGGTGGCCGGATAAACTGTGCCCAGGTTACCCAGTGCGGCAGGCGCGACGGGGTACACTTCTTTCGCATCAACCGGCGTCTGGCGTGCGTTTTCCATCAGCGCATCATGCGCTTTGGTGTCAATGGTGATTTCAGGCGGGAAGTGCGCGATACCTTTATGGCAATCAATACAGGTTTGTTTTTCTTTAATACCCAGCGCATGCATTTTCTGTGCATCGGCACTCTGCTTTTGAAGATCCATGGCGTCAAACTGATGGCACGAGCGGCAGGTCGCCGAATCGTTAGCTTTCATCTGCTCCCAGACGGTCTCCGCCATCTCAAGGCGATGCGCCTCATATTTTTCCGGTGTATCAATTTTGCCGGTGACAAACTCATGCCAGATATCCTTACTGGCCCGAACTTTGGTGATCAGGTAATCCATACCCGATTGCGGAATGTGGCAATCACGGCACTCCGCACGGATACCTTTTTGGTTCATAAAGTGCGCAGATCCCTGGTACTCTTCATAGGGTGCTTGCATTGTGTGGCAGGAGAGACAAAACGAGGTGTCTGACGTTTTATGCATCATCCACATAGATGACAGCACGAGTGCTCCCCCCAGCAGAATGCCCACGAATACAAGACCCGCTATCCACTTCCATTTTTTATTCATACCTTGCCCTGAAATTAATTCAAAAGTTAATATTTAATTTTGTGTAATGTATTTTGCTGGATGATTTTTCAACAAGAATTGATGTAACACAAAAGTGTTATTAACCAGAAAGAGTTAAACGTGCTTTTGATCGAGTTTTTGAAAGTTAACAGGAAAGGTTACAGCTAACGGTATGTTGTGACTGAAGTTATGGCGATAGCGATATGAAATTAAATATATAACGACTAACTAAAAATCAAGCCACCGTTATATATTTAAATACATAAGTAAATAATGTGATCGCGGTGCACTATTAATGCCTGAAATAAACCGTTTTTACCGTTCGGTTAACATCTGAATGAAGATAAATGCAGTTTATTATTTTTACCGCATGCGCAGACGCAAGGATCGTTACGGACGAATGCAGGATCAATCATAAAAAGGACAGCCGCTCCGATTCACGGAGCGGCTGAGCAATGCCTGCCTTTCTGTTTAAGCCACCAGCAGTTTAACCACCGCTTTACGCACCGGCGCAGGCGTGCCGACGGCGCACAGCGGTTTGTGCACTTCTTGCGGATAAAAGACGACAAAGTCACCTTCATTCAGGATCAACGTTTTCTCCTGCTCCCCTTCCGCTAAAAAGGCGATGTCTTTATCAGCCAGCCAGTCGGTATCCGGTTTACCGGCAGGCAGTACGCTGAAGGTCATTCCTTCCTGCCCTTTCAGCACGATCTGAATATCCAGATAGCGCGCGTGATACTCCGCACGACGCTTCTCGAACTGTTCGGTCATATCTTCAGAAATCAGGTAGAACAGACGGCTACCGTCAATCTCATGTTTCCCCTTCTCCGTCGCCTCGGTGACGTTTGCCTTAATGTACTCAATCGCCTGGCGGAGTTCTTCAGGAAGCCAGGATTGCAGATGGTGAATATTACCAACGATCATCTCATACCCTCATTCAAAACAGCGTTTCAATTTTAGTTGTTATACGGAAAAAAACCCGAGCGTGCCATCGCTATCGTGCAAAGTTTTGCGTCAGCGCATGTTTATCGCTGAAGTTGTTGACTGTCTGTTAACGCTAAACAGCGATCTATGCATCTTTAATGCATAAAATGTAAACACACCCAATAGACAATGCTATCAAGTTATTGTTATATAATGGTTTACAAGAAAAACCATTAGTCGATCACAATTCATTTCCACTGCTTAATCAATGACAATCGCCATATTTATTGCTCAATTTACTTTATAGCGAAAATAATATAATTCACAATACGCATATCTATGCAGTAAATTATTATTAGTCTATAAAAATCATGATGTTACATTGGCATCATTCTTTGCTTTAGCCAACAAACAATTAACACAAAAGAATAATCTGACGTATAAATGCGTAGTAATTCAGGTAAAGACTTTTTATTTTTGTTATTTCTCAGACCTCTGTCATATATTAATTAAGAAAAAATAAATAACCGAATGGATGTGAAATTCATCACATTCCTGACTTCTAAATAATTCAATGATGCCTCTCGAAAAATATCGGAACAGTTATGACTGCGAGCATTTTCATTATTCGCAGCCCCCCCTTTTTATTCCTGAAATAGAGTGAAAGGTATCGTAATGGAAAAACATTATGTCGGTTCTGAAATCGGCCAACTACGCAGTGTGATGTTGCATCGCCCTAATCTCAGCCTGAAACGCCTCACGCCGTCTAACTGCCAGGAGCTGCTGTTTGATGACGTACTGTCCGTCGAACGTGCAGGTGAAGAGCATGATATTTTCGCCAACACGTTACGCGAGCAGGGTATCGAAGTTCTGTTACTGACTGATTTACTGACACAAACTCTGGATATCGCGGATGCCAAAAGCTGGCTACTGGAAACGCAAATCTCGGATTACCGACTTGGCCCGACTTTCGCCACCGACATCCGCGCCTGGCTGGCCGATATGCCGCACCGGGAACTGGCCCGTCATTTAAGCGGAGGACTCACCTACGGTGAAATTCCCGCCTCAATTAAAAATATGGTGGTGGATACCCACGATATTAATGACTTTATTATGAAGCCATTGCCAAACCATTTATTTACCCGCGATACCTCCTGCTGGATATATAACGGCGTATCCATTAACCCAATGGCCAAACCGGCTCGCCAGCGTGAAACGAATAATCTGCGGGCCATCTATCGCTGGCATCCGCAATTTGCTGACGGCGATTTTATTAAATATTTCGGCGACGAGAATATCAATTACGACCATGCCACCTTAGAAGGCGGCGATGTGCTGGTCATCGGGCGCGGTGCGGTACTAATCGGCATGTCTGAACGCACGACGCCGCAGGGAATTGAGTTCCTTGCCCAGTCGCTTTTTAACCATCGTCAGGCCGAACGGGTGATTGCCGTTGAGCTTCCCAAACACCGCTCCTGTATGCACCTCGACACCGTCATGACCCACATCAATATCGACACCTTCTCCGTCTACCCGGAAGTGGTGCGCCAGGACGTGCAGTGCTGGACCTTAACGCCAGACGGGCGCGGTGGCCTGAAACGTACCGAAGAACGCACGTTGATTAACGCCATTGAGAAAGCGCTCGGCATCGATCAGGTGCGTCTGATTACCACCGGCGGCGACGCCTTTGAAGCCGAGCGTGAGCAGTGGAACGACGCCAACAACGTCCTCACGCTGCGCCCCGGCGTCGTCGTGGGCTACGAGCGCAACATCTGGACCAACGAGAAATATGACAAAGCCGGCATCACCGTGCTGCCAATCCCTGGCGATGAACTGGGGCGCGGACGCGGCGGCGCACGCTGCATGAGTTGCCCACTGGAACGCGATGGCATTTAAGGAACCCACCATGCAAAACAAACCGACTCTGGTTGTTGCCCTCGGCGGCAATGCGTTGCTCAAGCGTGGCGAACCGCTGGAAGCCGACATCCAGCGCAAGAACATCGTCCTGGCGGCGAAAACCATCGCCCAACTCACACAGCAATGGCGGGTGGTGCTGGTTCACGGCAACGGGCCGCAGGTGGGCCTGCTGGCATTGCAAAACAGCGCCTACGACCGCGTCACCCCCTACCCGCTGGACATTCTCGGGGCAGAAAGCCAGGGAATGATCGGCTACATGCTGCAACAGGCGCTGAAGAACCAACTGCCGCAGCGCGAAATCAGTGTCCTGCTCACGCAGGTGGAAGTGGACCCTGACGATCCGGCCTTTCATAACCCGACCAAGTATATCGGTCCGGTTTATGACCCTGCCCAGGCCGACGCGTTGCAGGCTGAAAAAGGTTGGGTCTTCAAAGCGGATGGCAAAGCGTTCCGCCGTGTGGTGCCTTCACCACAGCCAAAACGCATCGTAGAGAGCGACGCCATCCAGGCGCTGATCGCCCGCGATCATCTGGTCATCTGTAACGGTGGCGGCGGTGTGCCGGTCGTCGAGAAAGCAGACGGTTACCACGGCCTGGAAGCGGTGATCGACAAAGACCTTTCCGCCGCGCTGCTCGCCAGCCAGATCCACGCTGACGCGCTGCTGATCCTGACCGACGCCGACGCGGTGTACCTCGACTGGGGCAAACCGACCCAACGTCCGCTGGCACAGGTGACGCCGGAACGCTTAAGCGAAATGCAATTTGACGCCGGTTCGATGGGGCCAAAAGTCAGCGCCTGCGCCGACTTTGTCAGCCGCTGCCACGGCATTGCGGGCATCGGTTCGCTGGCCGATGGCCCGGCCATTCTCGCCGGCGATAAAGGCACCCTGATTCGGCGCGAAACCGCCGATGTTGACGCTTAAGGCTTTTTTGCCGGATGGCGGCCTCGCCTTATCCGGCCTACACCGATTCACGTCCGTAGGCCTGATAAGCGCAGCGTCATCAGGCAGTTCATTTTAACAAGGATACATTGATGGCTATTTCACTGAAAAATAGAAACTTTTTGAAACTTCTCGACTTTACGCCAGCGGAGATCCAGTTCCTTATCGATCTGGCGATTGAACTGAAAGCGGCGAAAAAAGCCGGGCGCGAACAGCAAACGCTGATCGGGAAAAACATTGCGCTGATATTCGAAAAAACCTCCACCCGCACCCGCTGTGCCTTTGAAGTTGGGGCATTCGACCAGGGCGCGCAGGTCACTTACCTCGGCCCAAGCGGCTCGCAGATCGGTCATAAAGAGTCGATGAAAGATACCGCTCGTGTACTGGGCCGGATGTACGACGGCATCGAATACCGCGGGTTCGGTCAGCAGATCGTTGAGGAACTGGGGCAATACGCCGGAGTGCCGGTGTGGAACGGTCTGACCGACGAATTCCATCCCACGCAGATCCTCGCGGATCTGATGACCATGCTGGAGCACGCGCCGGGGAAAACGCTGCCCGAACTGAGCTTCGCCTACCTTGGCGATGCGCGCAACAACATGGGCAATTCCCTGATGGTCGGCGCCGCGAAGATGGGCATGGATATTCGCCTCGTCGCGCCAAAATCCTTCTGGCCAGATGAAGCGCTGGTTGCGCAATGCCGCAGCATCGCCAGCACCACCGGGGCACGCATCACGCTGACGGACGACGTGGAAGAAGGCGTCTACGACGTCGATTTTCTGTACACCGACGTCTGGGTCTCCATGGGTGAACCGAAAGAGGCCTGGGCTGAGCGCGTCAGCCTGATGACGCCGTACCAGATCAACCAGAAGGTCATCGACGCCACCGGCAACCCCAACGTGAAGTTCATGCACTGCCTGCCCGCCTTCCATAACGAACACACCAAAGTGGGTCGTGAAATTGAAGCCGCCTACGGCCTGAAAGGGCTGGAAGTGACGGAAGACGTTTTCGAATCCGCACACTCCATCGTGTTCGACGAAGCGGAAAACCGCATGCACACCATCAAAGCGGTGATGGTGGCGACGCTCGGCGACTCACTCACACGATAGCGACTGAACCGAATGCACCGGGTGCGGGTGCCTTCCTGACCCGCGCCCACGTTAGGAGACCCATTATGCGAAATCAGGACTTTCCCTGCCTCTTCGTTAATCTTTCGGTCATTCGTGACAACACCCGGACGCTGATTGCGCTATGTCGCCAGCACGGGGTAGAGCCTGTCGGCGTCAATAAGCTGAGCTGCGAAGCGGCAAATGTCGCCAGAGCCATGATTGATGCAGGAATCAGCACGATTGCAGATTCCCGCATCCAGAATCTCAAAAAAATCGCCGATCTGCCCGTCGACAAACTGCTGCTGCGTCTGCCGCAGATAAGCCTTGCGCACGACATCGTGGCCTATGCGGATATCTCGCTGAACTCCGAAGAACATACGTTGCAGGCGCTCTCTGCGGCAGCCATAGCGCAGAACAAAACGCACCGGGTCATTCTGATGCATGACCTGGGCGATCTGCGCGAAGGCTGCGTGGATCCGCTGGAGACACGACGCCTTGCGCGTCTGGTACACAAAGAACTGCCGGGGCTGACGCTGGAAGGACTGGGCGCCAATCTTGCCTGCTACGGCGGAGTGGAACCCACCACCGAAAACCAACAGGCGCTGGTCGATCTCGCCCATCAGATCGAAGACGAGTTGGGTATTGCACTGCGCACGATTTCCGGCGCCAGCTCCGCCGCCCTGTTCCTGCTGATCAACGGTGGGCTGCCGACGGGCGTCAACCAGTTGCGACTTGGCGCGTCGCTGATCATGGGGTTCGGCCTGAATGACGAGCCGATCCCCGACACCCGCCAGGACGCTATCAAGCTCGGCGTGGAGATCATCGAGCTGAAAGACAAGCCCTCCGTTCCGCAACACTCCACGGCGCTGGATGCCATGGGGAGAAAGCCGGTATTCGAAGATCTTGGCGTACATCACCGGGCGCTGGCCGCGCTCGGCGAACAGGACGTCTCCTTCTCCCAGCTCCGGCCATTTGATCCCGGCGTCAAAGTGCTCGGCGCCAGTTCCGATCACCTGATCCTCGACGTCACCCACGCCGCATCGGGATATCAGGTGGGCGACATCGTCTATTTCTCCCTGGGATACAGCGGCGTCTTGCAGTGCATGACCTCCGAATACGTCGGCAAACAATACAGCTACTTCTAAAAAATCACTTTCTGTCAGATTGAGGACTCTCTTCATGACTACTCTTGATACCAGCAAACCGGCTGCGGACGCTTCGACCTCCCAGTCCGAAGGTAAGCTCAAACTTCCGGCGCTAACGGCGCTTGTGGTCAGCGCGCTGATCGCCGCCGGGGTATTCTCTCTGCCGCAGAACATGGCGGCCAAAGCAGGCGCTGGCGCGATTCTGATCGGCTGGGGAATTACCTTTATCGGCATGTTAACCCTCGCCTTCGTCTTCCAGACCCTGGCGCACCGTAAAAGCGAAGTGGAAGGCGGCGTGTATGGTTATGCCCGCGCGGGTTTTGGCGAGTACATCGGTTTTAACTCCGCCTGGGGTTACTGGATCTCGGCGTGGATCGGCAACGTTTCATACTATGTGGTGATCTGTTCCGCACTCGGCTCCTTCAGCGCGCTCGGTTTCTTTGGCGATGGCACCACCCTTTCTGCGCTGATTGTGGGATCAATTCTGCTCTGGAGTCTGCATTTCCTGATCTGTCGCGGCGTACAGGGTGCCGCCCTGCTCAATCTGATCGGCACGGTCGCGAAAGTGGTTCCTCTGATCATGTTTGTTGTGCTGGTCAGCGTCGCCTTTCAGGTTCGCACCTTTAAGATTGAATTCTGGGGCAATGAACAGCTTGGCTCTGTTATGGACCAGGTGAAAAACATCATGCTGGTCACCACCTGGGTTTTCATCGGTATTGAAGGCGCCGCCATGTACTCGGGCCGGGCGATGAAAAAATCAGACGTGGGTAAAGCCACCATGATTGGATTTTTCATCTCAATCCTGCTGTTTGTCGCCGTCTCGGTGCTGTCGCTCGGCGTTCTGTCTCAGCCAGAACTCGCACAGTTGAAGAACCCTTCTACTGCAGGCGTACTGGCAGCGGCGGTCGGGCCGTGGGGCGCAGCCCTGATGAATATCGGTCTTATCGTTTCCGTCGGCGCCGCGCTGCTGGCCTGGACGTTATTGTCTGCGGAAACGGCGTATATGGCCGGTAAAGACGGCACCATGCCCAAATTCCTGGGCAAAGAAAACGCCAACAAAGCGCCGGTCAATGCGCTGCTGCTGACCAATGGGCTGACCCAACTGTTCCTGATCATCGCCCATTTTCAACAGGCGGGGTATCTTGCGCTGCTGCTGCTGGCCACCTCAATGATCCTGATCCCCTATTTTCTCAGCGGTTTGTATGCCCTGAAAGTGGCGTGGCAGAAGGACGGTTATAACCGTGATGAACAGCATTCCATCACCCGCGACATCATCATCGGCGCGCTGGCAACACTCTATGGTGCCTGGCTGGTCTATGCCGCCGGGATGGAATATCTGCTGCTGTCGATGATCCTCTACGCCCTCGGTATCGTTTTTTATGTCTGGGCGCGGAAGGAGAAAAATGGAAGACTTTTCAATCCAATAGAGATCGTTCTGGCTATTATGGTGGTGGTCGCAGGGATCTACGCGGTCTATCTGTTGGCGACCGGCGTGCTCACGCTCAGTTGATGCACGTCAACACAGGGAAGACGAAGCGGCAAAACTCCGCCTTCCCTTAGACGACTAAGTGGAATATTTTTTCATGCAGATGCCATCCGTCAGGATGCTGAAGCGCGCTCCAGTCAAATTTCAATAAGCCGATCAAACACATCCCGGTTGAAATGGAGAACATTTGCTTAGTGCGTCATCAAATAAAAATAGAAACATTGGGCAGATCTACAGGTTGTTATCTTCGGCTGATTACACTGGACTAACTGATGATGAAACTTTACCAACCCGCTTCAGAAAAAGAAGAACTACAACTCTCTGTTTGTCAGCGCCTGATTGGCGAAAAAAGCTATCTCTCACAGGAGGAGATCCGCCGCGATCTGCAAAACTACGGCTTTGAAACCATCAGCCAGTCAACGGTTTCCCGCCTGCTGAAAATTCTTGGCGTCATAAAAATTAGAAATACGAAAGGACAAAAAATTTATTCCGTCAATCCGCAATTGCGTCCAGCCCCCGATGCCGCCCGTTCCATTTCTGAAATGGTGGTGAGCGTGGAGCATAACAGCGAATTTATCCTTATCCATACGGCGGCAGGCTATGGCCGCGCCGTCGCCCGGATCCTCGATTATCATGCCCTGCCGGAAATCCTGGGTGTGGTAGCGGGTAGCAGTATTGTCTGGGTTGCGCCACGGGTGGTGCAGCGCACTGGCCTTGTCCACAAACAGATTAACTATTTACTAAAAATGAATTAATATTCATTAAAACCGTTTGCGTTGAATAAAAACGGCATTTTTTGCTTGATCCACAAACGGAGCTGAGTATAATCGCGGACAATTTGCCGGGAGGAAGTATGGTCCAGTGTGTACGACATTCTGTCTTACCGCGTCTGAAAACAGATGCTGGCCTGCCGTTTTTCTTTCCGTTGCTCACCTATTCCCAGCCCCTCAAATGAGGGGCTTTTTTTTTGCCCTGGCGTCAGGAGATAAACATGGCTAACCCGCTATATCAAAAACACATCATTTCCATAAACGACCTCAGTCGCGACGACCTCAATCTGGTGCTGGCGACGGCGGCGAAATTAAAAGCGAACCCTCAACCGGAGCTGCTCAAACACAAGGTCATCGCCAGTTGCTTCTTTGAAGCCTCGACCCGTACCCGCCTGTCGTTTGAAACCTCCATGCACCGCCTGGGCGCCAGCGTGGTCGGCTTTTCCGACAGCGCCAACACGTCGCTGGGTAAGAAAGGTGAGACGCTGGCAGATACCATCTCTGTGATCAGCACTTATGTTGACGCGATCGTGATGCGTCACCCACAGGAAGGCGCGGCGCGTCTGGCGACCGAATTCTCCGGTAAGGTGCCGGTACTGAACGCGGGTGACGGTTCAAATCAACATCCGACCCAAACGCTGCTGGATCTGTTCACCATTCAGGAAACGCAGGGGCGTCTGAACAACCTGCATGTGGCGATGGTCGGCGACCTGAAATATGGCCGTACCGTGCATTCCCTGACGCAGGCGCTGGCGAAGTTTGACGGCAACCGCTTCTACTTCATCGCCCCGGATGCGCTGGCAATGCCGCAGTACATTCTTGATATGCTGGACGAAAAAGGCATTGCCTGGAGCCTGCACGCCTCTATCGAAGAGGTGATGGCGGAGGTGGATATTCTGTATATGACCCGCGTACAGAAAGAGCGTCTGGACCCTTCAGAATACGCCAACGTGAAGGCCCAGTTTGTCCTGCGCGCCAGCGACCTGGTGGGAGCGCGGGAAAACATGAAGGTACTGCATCCGCTGCCGCGTATAGATGAAATCGCCACGGACGTGGATAAAACGCCTCACGCCTGGTATTTCCAGCAGGCAGGCAACGGGATTTTCGCGCGCCAGGCGTTACTGGCACTGGTTCTGACTAGCGATTTGGCACTGTAAGGGGAGATAACGAGATGACACACGATAATAAACTGCAGGTTGAAGCGATCAAATGCGGCACCGTAATCGACCATATTCCCGCGCAAATCGGCTTTAAATTGCTGACTCTGTTCAAGCTGACCGAAACCGACCAGCGCATCACTATCGGCCTTAATCTGCCTTCCGGTGAAATGGGACGTAAAGACCTGATTAAGATCGAGAACACCTTCCTGACCGCCGAACAGGTTAATCAACTGTCACTGTATGCGCCACAGGCTACTGTCAACCGTATCGACAACTACGACGTGGTGGGTAAATCACGTCCAAGCCTGCCGGACCACATCGACAGCGTGCTGGTCTGCCCGAACAGTAACTGCATCAGCCACGCTGAACCGGTTTCTTCCAGTTTTTCAGTGAAAAAACGCGCGGATGACATCGCGCTTAAATGCAAATACTGCGAAAAAGAGTTTTCTCATTATGTGGTGCTGGCCAACTAATTGCAGTTGGTTAAAAATTCGTGGCTCCCTATAATGCCAGAGAAATTTCATTAACCGCTGTACTTCAGGAGAAATCATGAGCAAAACTATCGCGACGGAAAATGCACCCGCAGCAATCGGTCCATATGTTCAGGGCGTAGATCTGGGCAGCATGATCATCACTTCCGGTCAGATCCCGGTTGACCCGAAAACCGGCAGCGTGTCGGACGACGTCTCCGCGCAGGCGCGTCAGTCGCTGGAAAACGTGAAAGCTATCGTTGAAGCCGCTGGCCTGAAAGTAGGCGACATCGTGAAAACAACCGTATTTGTCAAAGATCTGAACGATTTCGCGACCGTCAACGCCACTTACGAAGCGTTCTTCACCGAACACAACGCTACCTTCCCGGCACGTTCCTGCGTGGAAGTCGCGCGTCTGCCAAAAGACGTGAAGATCGAGATCGAAGCGATCGCCGTTCGTCGTTAAGCGATAAAAAAATCCGGGCTGGTATGCCCGGATTTTCGTCACTGCCATCCCCTTACATCACGCCAAAGAATTTCGGCAGGAACAGCGAAATCGCCGGAATATAGGTCACCAGCAAGAGCACCAGGAACAGTACCGCGTAGAACGGTAGCATCGCCTTCACCACCTGCTCGATCTTCTGTTTACTCACCGCACTGGCAACAAACAGCACCGACCCTACCGGCGGTGTGATCAGGCCAATCCCCAGGTTCACCAGCATAATCATCCCGAAATGTACCGGATCAATGCCGAGGGCGTTGGTGACCGGCAGCAGCACAGGGGTCAGGATCAGGATTAGCGGCGCCATGTCCATCAAGGTACCAATCAGCAGTAGCATGATGTTAATGCACATCAGGATGACATACTTGTTATCCGAGATACTGGTAAACGCTTCGGTAATGCGCATCGGCAGTTGCATATAGGTCATGATGGCGCCAAACGCTGCCGCGAAACCGATCAGGATCATCACGATGGTCACGGTCTTCACAGTGCGATACATCAGTTTCGGCAGTTCAGACCACTTATAGTCGCGGTAGATAAACATGGTGACGAAAAACGCCCACAGGCAGGCGATCGCCGCCGATTCCGTCGCGGTAAAAATACCGGAAAGGATCCCGCCCATAATGATGACGACCGTCATCAGCCCCCACAGCGTATCGAGAAAGATCTTCAATGCCTGTCGGAACGGCACGCGCTCCCCTTTCGGGTAGCCGCGCTTATGCGCAAAGCCCACGCACATTACCATCAGGGTAAAACTCAGCAATAGCCCAGGCAGGATCCCGGCAATAAACAGCGCGGCAATCGACACCGTACCGCCCGTCGCCAGCGAGTAGATCACCGAGTTATGGCTGGGCGGCGTCAGGATTGCCTGCACGGAACCGCTGGCGGTGACCGCTGCGGCAAAGTCTCGCGGATAACCTTTCTTATCCATTTCAGGGATCATCACTGAACCGATCGATGCGGTATCCGCCACCGACGATCCTGAGATCGCGCCAAAAAAGGTTGATGCGACAATGTTCACCAGCGACAGACCACCGCGAATGAAGCCAACAAAGATATAGGCAAAGTTGACTAACCGGCGCGCAATGCCCCCTTCCGCCATAATGGCCCCGGCCAGAATAAAGAACGGGATCGCCAACAATGAGAATTTGTTCACGCCGTTGGTCAACTGGATCATCACCGCTTCCAGCGGGATATCGATATACCACGCCCCGACGATCGCGCTGATCCCCACCGCGTACGCCACCGGCACCCCAATCGCCAGCATGATGCCGAGCGTAAAAACGAGAATAAATGCATCCATTTGCTTTCCCCTATGAAGTCGGTTCGGTCATCAACTGGTTGAACCCAGCATGACCACAGGACGTTGATACTGAGCGCCACGGCAGATCTTCTCGATGATGAAAAGCAGCATGATCGCCGAACCGATAGGGAGCGGAAGATAGTTTTCCCCGGCAGTCAAAATTGGGAATTCTGCCACGGGTTGTTGCCACAACTCATAACAGAGCGTCGAACCGTACCAAAGAATAAAAATACTGATCGCCAGCAACATCAGATCGGCACCGATAAAACAGATCCGGCGCTCCATTTCACCAAGACGATCGGTTACCATGCTGACCGCAATATGCGAACCCGCACGATAGCTGACCGCCGCACCAATAAAAGTGAACGTCACCATGCACAATATGGCGATCGGCTCGGGCCAGGACAGCGCGCTGTTCATCACGTAGCGCGCGAATATCCCCACGGGAATAACCGCCACCATCACCAATAAAGCCAGCCCGGCAATCCACATTGAAATTCGATACAGCACATCCATTACCGATGAATAACCTTCACCCATAATCATCACCTCGAACGAATAACCGATTCAGGCAGATGACCTCCGTCATCCGCCTGATGAATTACTTCACATCCTGAATTCGCTTGATCAAATCCTGGTGGTCTTTACCGTATTGATCCCGGACGGGCTGTGTGGCTTTATAAAAATAATCCGTATCGATGTCATGGAAATTCACCCCATTTGCTTTCATGGTTTCCAGTGATTTCGCATTATAGGCTTCCCACAGTTGGCGTTGTTCTATTTGCGCTTCTTTTGCCAGTTTAATAATTAATTCCTGATCTTCTTTTTTCAGCTTGTCCCACTTGGCTTTTGAAAACAGGAACAGTTCAGGAATAATGAAATGCTTACTCCAGGTGTAATTTTTGGCGACCGGCAGATAGTTATGCGCGACAAAGGTCGGCGGGTTATTTTCTGTGCCATCAATAACCCCGGTCTGCATCCCGCTGAACACCTCACTGGTTCCCATGGCGATCGCATTCGCGCCCATCGCTTTTAAGGTATCGAGCGAGACCGGGCTGGTCTGAACACGGATTTTCATCCCTTTCAGGTCTTCCGGTTTCACCACCGGAGCCTTGGTAATCAGGTTACGCGTTCCGGCATCCATCCAGCCGAGAAACACCAGTCGGGACTGGCTGTTGGCGGTCAGCCGGTCACCAATTTCCTGACCAATTGCCCCATCCAGAACCTTATGCAGGTGATCTTCATCGCGGAAGATATAGGGCAGCGTAAAGACGTTAATCTCAGGCAATATGGCAGCAACCGGAGACATCGACACGCGAATAATATCAATCGCACCCAGTTGCGCCTGTTCAATCATCTGCTTTTCATCCCCCAGTACGCCGCCCGGGAAGGTTTTAATATCCAGACGTCCGTCGGTCGCAGCGCTGAGTTTTTCGCCCATATGCTTCACAGCAACTACGTTCGGATAATCCGCCGGATGGACATCTGCCGCACGCAGCGTTTGTGCAGACGCCGCCTGCGCTGCCAGCACTAAAGCAGTCCCCACGCACAGGTTTAACAAGGTTTTGGTCAGTTTCATTTTTCCATCTCCAGAGGTTTATAATTTTCATTAATACAAACGACTTGCAGGATAGAGGGCCGCCTTAATTAAAAGGGACAGTAAGGAATGACATTGCCCAGGCAGACTCGTCGGTGTAACAAAGTATTACGATGATTATGTTCATAAAATGACGATGGATGGAATTTTTTTTAGCACGCTGTTTCATTTTTGCAATGAAGGTCTTTTTCCTGGAAAAAAGATGTCCTGAAGCGGGCTTAAATTGTGATCGACCACACCTCTTTGGTTTTTCAAAAAAAATAAAACACGACGGAGGGAAAGAATATATTCTTGCGCGATAAAAAAGAGAATGGCTGCCGAAGCAGCCATTATTTTGTTTACTGCCAGCCGTAGCGGCGGCTATAGAAGCCTTTAACCCATTGCGTTAACGTCATATATCCCACCAGAATCGCCACTAACCAAGGGAAATAACTCAGCGGTAACGCCTGCAATTGCAGATAACCTGCCAGCGGTGAGAACGGTAGCGCAATTCCCACAATCATTACCACCAGCGTCATCAGCATCAGCGGCCAGGCAGCGCGACTCTGAATAAACGGCACGCGGCGCGTACGAATCATATGCACAATCAGCGTTTGCGACAGCAGCCCCACCACAAACCAGCCAGACTGGAACAGCGTTTGCGCTTCCGGCACATTGGCGTGGAATACCCACCACATCAGGCAGAATGTCAGAATGTCGAAGATGGAGCTGATCGGGCCAAAAAAGAGCATAAAACGGCCCAGATCCGCCGGATTCCAGCGCTGCGGTTTCTGGATCTGCTCATCATCAACGTTATCAAACGGGATCGCCACCTGAGATACATCGTACAGCAGGTTCTGAATCAGCAAGTGCAGCGGCAACATGGGCAGGAACGGTAAAAAGGCGCTCGCCACCAGCACGCTAAAGACGTTACCAAAGTTAGAACTGGCGGTCATTTTGATATACTTCAGCATATTGGAGAACGTACGACGCCCTTCAATTACGCCTTCTTCCAGCACCATCAGGTTCTTTTCCAGCAGAATAATATCGGCCGCTTCACGGGCGATATCGACCGCGCCATCCACCGAAATGCCAATATCCGCCGCACGTAGCGCTGGCGCGTCGTTAATTCCATCGCCCATAAAGCCCACCACGTGCCCTTCACGTCTGAGGAGGCGGACGATCCGCTCTTTATGCATCGGCGTCAGGCGTGCGAACAGCGTTGTATGCTGAGCCAACGCGGCCAGCACGTCGTCGCTCATGTCTTCGATATCATTTCCGACAATCACCTCTCCGGCATCCAGACCTACCTCATGGCATACCTTCGCGGCGACCAGTTCGCTGTCGCCGGTCAGGATCTTCACGGTAATGCCACTGGCTTTCAGCGCTTTCAGTGCCGGTGCGGTCGTTTCCTTCGGCGGATCGAGGAAGGCGATGTAACCTTCAAGGATCAGATCGGATTCATCAATACGCTGGTAATCCCCTTCCCGCGCTGGCAGGTATTTGGTCGCCACGGCGACCACGCGCAGCCCCTGACGGTTCAGCGTATCAGTCACGCGCTTCACTCGACGCAGCATGTTGTCATCCAGCGGCACAATTTCGCCGTTATGACGTACTTGCGTAGAGACGCTGACGATCTCCTGCAACGCGCCTTTGCACACCAGTTGATGCACATCCGTCTCTTCTGCCACCACCACCGACATCCGGCGGCGCTCAAAATCAAACGGAATCTCATCAATTTTCTGCCAGCGGGTAGACAACGTGCGCGCAGCGCCTTCATCCACACCTTCCAGCACGGCGGTATCCAGCAGATTTTTCAGTCCGGTCTGGTAATGGCTGTTCAGCCATGCTGCGTGCAGAACGCGTTCACTGGGCTTACCGGAGATATCCGTATGATTCTCCAGCACGATTTTATCCTGGGTCAGCGTGCCGGTTTTATCGGTGCACAGGACGTCCATCGCCCCGAAGTTCTGAATGGCATCCAGATGTTTGACGATCACTTTTTGCTTCGACAGTTTCACCGCGCCGCGTGCCAGCGTCGAAGTAACAATCATCGGCAGCATTTCCGGCGTCAGGCCTACGGCGACGGAGAGCGCAAACAGCGCCGCTTCCCACCAGTCACCTTTGGTATAACCGTTAATGAGCAGCACCACTGGCGCCATCACCAGCATAAAGCGAATCAACTGCATACTGACGCGACTGATCCCCTTCTGGAACGCGTTTTGCTCGCTTTCCTGTTCGCTGACGCGCCCCGCCAGTTGACCAAACCAGGTATGGGCGCCGGTGGCGATAACCATCGCCTGCGCCGTGCCGCTCACCACGTTAGTGCCCATAAAGCACAGGGTATCGCGCTCAAGCGGGTTGCTTTGGCTGGCGTCGCGGGTGTGCGCCACTTTCTCCACTGGCAGCGATTCGCCGGTTAATGACGCCTGAGCAACAAACAGGTCTCGCGCCTGAATCACCCGCAGATCGGCCGGGATCATGTCCCCCGCCGACAGCTTGATGATATCGCCGGGCACCAGTTGATCGCCAGGCAGCTCCACCCAGCCGTTTTCCCCTTTCTCATTGATGACCCGCAGCACCGTCGCGGTGTTGCTGACCATCGCTTTCAGCGCGTCTACCGCTTTGGTGGAGCGCGCTTCCTGGACAAAGTTAAGCAGCGTGGAAATCACCACCATCAGAGCGATCACCCCGGCGGCGAACAGATCTTCCGTGGCATACGAGATCGCGCCCAGAAGAGTCAGCAACATATTGAACGGGTTGCGATAACAGGTCCACAGATGCTTCCACCACGGTGACGGTTTCTGGGTCGGCAGAAGGTTTTCACCGTGTTGTTCACGGGCGGCGTTCACCTCTGCCACATTGAGTCCTTCCGGATGCGCATGAAACGTTTTCCATAGCGTCTTTTCATCCATCACGGCCACTTTCAGGCAGTGTTCACTCAGTGAAGAAGGTATCGGGGTGCTGGCAATCGACTGTGCATTAGGTAATGGATCGCGGTGCACCAGGCGATCGGGCAAATGGCGTCCAAGCCGGGCAAACAGCTGGCGAGTGATATTTTTAAACATAGGAAGCCCCTCCGCGCCAATAAGACAGACGCAGAAATATCCTTCAGGCGTGGCAAAACCTTACCTGACAGGTAACATCATTTTTAAACAGGGACGTTAATGCGTCACTGTCTTACATCACCGGTAAGACAGCGAAAGGCAGGCTTACCGGAAAGCGCGTGTTCTCCAGGTCGGGAGAGGGGTGGGATCGGGATCCATAAAGCCTCCGGTAATTGAATGAGTTAGCTCACAGATAATAAGTTGTAGATCATAATATTTGTGGCATTTATGGCGTTATAATAACCCCCGGCAATTAAACAAAACATATACGCAAAATCATTCGGTTCGCATCCCGGCAGAAAATGAACGACGCCAACGCAAAAGCAGCGTGAAGGATGACGTGTATAAACCAGACTTTGCCCATTGTGGTTTCTATAAGTAAAGTTACCCTCTTATCATCTTTTGTTGCGTACCACGGGAAAACAGGATGCAAAATCGGCTGACTATCAAAGACATCGCCCGCTTAAGCGGCGTGGGGAAATCCACTGTTTCCCGTGTGCTGAACAACGAAAGCGGCGTCAGTGAACGGACTCGCGAGCGTGTCGAAGCCGTGATGAATCAGCACGGATTTTCTCCTTCCCGTTCAGCCCGCGCCATGCGGGGCCAGAGCGATAAAGTCGTCGCCATCATTGTGACCCGTCTCGACTCCCTGTCGGAAAACCTTGCCGTACAGACGATGCTGCCGGTGTTTTATGAGCAGGGTTACGATCCGATCATGATGGAAAGTCAGTTTTCCCCGGAAAAAGTGGAAGAACACTTAGGTATGCTGAAACGCCGCAATATCGACGGCGTGGTGCTGTTCGGTTTTACCGGCATCACGGACACGATGATCGCCCCGTGGCAGGCATCGCTGGTGCTGCTGGCTCGTGATGCGAAAGGCTTTGCCTCCGTCTGCTACGACGACGACGGGGCGATTAAAATCCTCATGCAACGTCTGTACGATCAGGGGCATCGCCACATCAGCTTTCTCGGTGTGCCGCACAGTGACGTCACCACCGGGAAACGCCGCCATGACGCCTATCTCGCGTTTTGCAAACAACATAAGTTACATCCCGTCGCGGCCCTGCCGGGTCTGGCGATGAAGCAAGGCTATGAGCATGCCGCGAGCGTCATTACACCAGACACTACCGCGCTGGTCTGCGCCACGGATACTCTCGCGCTCGGTGCCAGTAAGTATTTGCAAGAACAGCGGGTCGATAATCTGCAACTGGCGAGCGTCGGTAATACGCCGTTGATGAAATTCCTGCATCCGGAGATCGTCACGGTCGATCCCGGCTATGCCGAAGCCGGACGCCAGGCGGCTTCCCAGTTGATCGAGCAGATCAACGGACGCAGCGAGCTGCGCCAGATCGTCATTCCTTCCACCCTTTCCTGAAGCATTGCTGATCGCTTTCTGAACGATAATTTGTGATCTTCGCTACGTTTCGGGAACGTTCCCATTTTTAATTTTTTATCCCGGATATACTCTGTGGCCATCGCATAACCCCCCCTTTTCACTGTCATCGCCACGAGGCTTCATGATGAGCAAAGTTAAACAAGCGGATATTGACCGGCTGATAGAGCTGGTAGGCGGGCGAGAGAATATCGCCACCGTGAGTCACTGTATTACGCGCCTGCGCTTTGTGCTGAATCAGCCAGCAAACGCCAGACCGAAAGAAATTGAAGCCTTACCGATGGTTAAAGGCTGCTTTACCAACGCCGGTCAGTTCCAGGTGGTGATTGGCACCGAGGTTGGCGATTATTACAAGGCGCTGCTGGCCACCACCGGGCAGGCACACGCCGATAAAGAGCAGGCGAAAAAAGCGGCTCGTCAGAACATGAAATGGCATGAGCAACTCATCTCCCATTTCGCTGAAATCTTCTTCCCGCTGCTGCCGGCGCTGATTAGCGGAGGCTTGATCTTAGGTTTCCGCAACGTCATTGGCGACCTGCCAATGAGCAACGGTCAGACGCTGGCGCAGATGTATCCAGCGCTGAAAACGATCTATGACTTCTTGTGGCTGATTGGCGAAGCCATCTTTTTCTATCTGCCAGTGGGCATCTGCTGGTCGGCGGTGAAAAAAATGGGCGGTACGCCGATCCTCGGCATCGTGCTTGGCGTTACGCTGGTATCGCCACAGTTGATGAACGCGTATCTGCTGGGGCAGCAGGTACCGGAAGTATGGAACTTCGGCCTGTTCACCATCGCGAAAGTAGGCTATCAGGCGCAGGTCATTCCGGCGCTGCTGGCTGGCCTGGCGCTGGGCGTGATTGAAACGCGCCTGAAACGCATCGTGCCGGATTATCTGTATCTCGTGGTGGTGCCGGTGTGTTCATTGATCCTCGCGGTCTTCCTCGCTCATGCGCTGATCGGTCCGTTTGGCCGCTTGATTGGCGACGGTGTGGCCTTTGCGGTTCGCCATCTGATGACCGGCAGCTTCGCGCCGATTGGTGCCGCGCTGTTTGGCTTCCTGTACGCCCCACTGGTGATTACCGGCGTGCACCAGACCACGCTCGCCATCGACATGCAGATGATCCAGAGCATGGGAGGAACGCCGGTATGGCCGCTGATTGCCCTTTCCAACATCGCGCAGGCGTCTGCGGTGGTCGGCATTATTATCGCCAGCCGTAAACAGAACGAACGCGAGATCTCCGTTCCTGCCGCGATCTCCGCCTATCTTGGGGTCACTGAACCAGCAATGTACGGTATCAACCTGAAATACCGCTTCCCGATGCTCTGCGCAATGATCGGCTCCGGTCTCGCCGGTCTGCTCTGCGGCCTGTACGGGGTGATGGCGAACGGTATTGGCGTTGGCGGCCTGCCGGGCATCCTTTCTATCCAACCGACTTACTGGCAGGTCTACGCCGTCGCGATAGCCATCGCCATTGTCATCCCGATCGTGCTGACTTCTATGGTTTACCAGCGCAAATTCCGTCAGGGCACGTTACAGATTGTCTGATTTTATTCGGGGCGCACTTGCGCCCCTCGCATAACCAGGAATTGACTATGAATACCCTTCCCCACTGGTGGCAAAACGGCGTCATCTACCAGATCTATCCCAAAAGCTTTCAGGATACGACCGGCAGCGGCACCGGCGATTTACGCGGCGTGACTCAGCGCCTCGATTACCTGCATAAACTGGGCGTAGATGCCCTCTGGCTGACCCCGTTCTATATCTCACCGCAAGTGGATAATGGCTACGATGTCGCTAACTACACCGCTATCGATCCCGCTTACGGTACGCTGGATGACTTCGATGAACTGGTCGCCCAGGCAAAAGCACGCGGCATCCGCATTATTCTCGACATGGTGTTTAACCACACCTCCACGCAGCACGCCTGGTTTCGTGAAGCGCTCGACAAAGACAGCCCGTATCGCGAGTTTTACATCTGGCGCGACGGCACGCCTGATGCGCTGCCCAATAACTGGCGTTCCAAGTTTGGCGGCAACGCCTGGCAATGGCATGCCCAGAGCGAACAGTATTATCTGCACCTCTTCGCCCCGGAACAGGCGGACCTGAACTGGGAAAACCCTGCCGTCCGCGCCGAGCTGAAAAAAGTCTGCGAATTCTGGGCCGATCGCGGCGTGGATGGCCTGCGCCTGGACGTCGTCAACCTGATCTCCAAAGATCAGCGCTTCCCCAATGATCTGGACGGCGACGGTCGCCGTTTTTATACCGATGGGCCGCGAGCGCATGAATTTTTGCATGAGATGAACCGCGACGTCTTTACGCCGCGCAAGCTGATGACGGTCGGTGAAATGTCCTCCACCACGCTGGAACATTGCCAGCGCTACGCCGCGCTGGACGGTAGCGAACTGTCGATGACCTTCAATTTTCATCACCTGAAGGTCGATTATCCCAATGGAGAGAAATGGACGCTGGCGAAGCCCGATTTTGTCGCACTGAAGACCCTGTTCCGCCACTGGCAGCAAGGAATGCACAACGTCGCGTGGAATGCGCTGTTCTGGTGTAACCACGATCAGCCGCGCATTGTGTCGCGCTTTGGTGACGAAGGCGAATATCGGGTGCCGGCCGCGAAAATGCTGGCGATGGTGCTGCACGGTATGCAGGGCACACCGTACATCTATCAAGGGGAAGAGATCGGCATGACCAATCCTCACTTCACCCGGATCACCGACTATCGCGATGTGGAAAGCCATAACATGTTTGCCGGGCTGCGGGCGGAGGGTCGCGATGCCAATGAACTGCTGGCAATCCTGGCCAGTAAATCTCGTGACAACAGCCGTACGCCAATGCAGTGGAATAACCGCAAGAACGCCGGTTTCAGCCAGGGTGAACCGTGGATCTCCCTGTGCGATAACTACGCGGACATCAACGTGGAGAACGCGCTCGGCGATAATTCGTCTGTGTTTTATACCTATCAACGGCTGATTGCGCTGCGTAAATCCGAACCTGTGTTGACCTGGGGTGACTATCAGGATCTGTTACCAGACAGCCCACACGTATGGTGTTATCAGCGCGAGTGGCAAGGACAGCGGCTGCTGGTCATTGCCAATCTGAGCGGTGAATGTCAGGCCTGGTTCCCGGAATCGTACCGGGGTAACTGGCAGGTGTTGATGCACAACTATGATGAAGTTTCACCACTGCCAACGGCGATGACGCTGCGTCCTTTCGAAGCGATCTGGTGGTTGCAGAAGTCATAAACTGAACACATTTTGCCCGGCAAACTCTCGATGCCGGGCAAAAAGGTCGCCCCGCGTTAGCTTACTGTTTTTGTTGAATAAATAATCAGATTTTTCTATATCACAATTTACAATCGCTATAACGCCCGCCAACTGTACGCTCTGCTTTTTACCTTGCGCTATATCAAAAAAATCGCAAACACTTTTGATGCAAATCACTATATATAGAACTTAAAATGCAATCCGCCCCAACATGTTGTATTAATCAACTACATTTACAACAACAATGATGTCCACAGTCAAGGTGACTTTGTGGATAACATGGGACTGGATTGCGGGAAGTGATTGGATAGAGAGATGAATAACCATATCAACGCCTCCCGAGCCTCTGTGGATAACCTGTTCTTATACATTATGGAGTGATCATGACACCGCATGTGATGAAACGAGATGGCTGTAAAGTGCCGTTTAAATCAGAGCGCATCAAAGAAGCCATTCTGCGTGCAGCTAAAGCAGCGGGAGTCGATGACGCAGATTACTGCGCCACCGTCGCAGAAGTCGTTAGCAGTCAGATGGACGCGCGTAGCCAGGTCGATATTAATGAGATCCAGACGGCGGTTGAAAACCAACTGATGTCAGGCCCTTACAAGCAGCTGGCGCGCGCCTACATTGAATATCGCCATGACCGTGATATTCAGCGAGAGAAACGCGGTCGTCTGAACCAGGAAATTCGCGGCCTGGTAGAACAGACCAATTCCGAGTTGCTCAATGAAAACGCCAATAAAGACAGTAAAGTCATCCCGACCCAGCGCGACCTGCTGGCCGGTATCGTCGCCAAACACTACGCCCGTCAGCATCTGCTGCCGCGTGATGTAGTACAGGCGCACGAGCGCGGTGATATTCACTACCATGATCTCGACTATTCCCCGTTCTTCCCGATGTTCAACTGCATGCTTATCGATCTCAAAGGGATGCTGACGCAGGGCTTTAAGATGGGTAACGCAGAAATTGAGCCGCCAAAATCCATCTCTACCGCCACCGCCGTGACCGCGCAAATCATCGCGCAGGTCGCCAGCCATATTTACGGCGGCACCACCATTAACCGTATTGATGAAGTACTGGCGCCATTCGTGACTGCCAGCTTTAACAAGCACCGTAAGACGGCGGAAGAGTGGCAAATTCCGGATGCCGACGGCTACGCGCATTCCCGTACCGAGAAAGAGTGCTACGACGCCTTCCAGTCTCTGGAGTATGAGGTCAATACGCTGCATACCGCCAACGGCCAGACGCCATTTGTGACCTTTGGTTTCGGCCTGGGTACCAGTTGGGAATCGCGCCTGATTCAGCAGTCCATTCTGCGTAACCGTATCGCCGGTCTGGGCAAAAATCGCAAAACCGCCGTGTTCCCGAAACTGGTGTTTGCGATTCGTGACGGCCTGAACCACAAATTTGGCGATCCGAACTACGATATCAAACAACTGGCGCTGGAGTGTGCCAGCAAGCGCATGTATCCGGACATCCTGAACTACGATCAGGTCGTGAAAGTCACCGGTTCGTTCAAAACCCCGATGGGCTGCCGCAGCTTCCTCGGCGTGTGGGAAAACGAGAAAGGCGAACAGGTTCACGATGGGCGTAACAACCTCGGCGTGATAAGCCTTAACCTGCCGCGTATCGCGCTGGAAGCAGGTGGTGATGAGCCGACGTTCTGGAAACTACTGGACGATCGTTTGACGCTGGCGCGTAAAGCGCTGATGACCCGTATTGCCCGTCTGGAAGGCGTTAAGGCTCGCGTCGCGCCGATCCTCTATATGGAAGGCGCCTGCGGCGTACGTCTGAAAGCCGATGATGATATCGCGGAAATCTTCAAAAACGGTCGTGCATCGATTTCACTGGGCTACATTGGTATCCACGAAACCATCAACGCGCTGTTTGGTGATACGCATGTCTACGACAGCGAAGCGCTGCGCGCGAAAGCGGTTGCCATTGTTGAGCATCTGCGTCAGGCCGTCGATAAATGGAAAGAAGAGACCGGCTACGGCTTTAGCCTGTACAGCACGCCGAGTGAAAACCTGTGTGACCGCTTCTGCCGTCTGGATACCGCCGAGTTTGGCGTCGTGCCGGGCGTCACCGATAAAGGATACTACACCAACAGTTTCCACCTTGATGTGGAGAAGAAGGTGAACCCGTACGACAAAATCGATTTTGAAGCGCCTTACCCGCCGTTGGCGAGCGGTGGCTTCATTTGCTATGGCGAATACCCGAACATCCAGCACAACCTGAAAGCGCTGGAAGATGTCTGGGACTACAGCTATCAGCATGTGCCGTATTACGGCACCAATACGCCAATCGATGAATGCTACGAGTGCGGCTTTACCGGTGAATTCGAATGCACCAGCAAAGGCTTCACCTGTCCGAAATGCGGTAATCACGACGCGGCACGCGTGTCGGTAACCCGCCGCGTCTGCGGTTATTTAGGCAGCCCGGACGCACGTCCGTTTAACGCCGGTAAACAAGAAGAAGTGAAGCGTCGCGTTAAACATTTAGGGAATGGGCAGATCGGTTAATTTCCGTTTGCAAAGGCCGTAGGCCTGATAAGACGCCATCGCGTCGCCATCAGGCATCACAATGTTGCCGGATGGCGGTGCAAGCACCTTATCCGGCCTACTACCGCTAACTACAGTTCCAATGTCGTGGTTTTCCTCTAAGCAGTTGGTGTTGTAGCAAGGCGGCAAACGAACGAATCCCGGGGAGCTTACATCAGTAAGTGACCCGGGTGAGTGAGAGCGGCCAACACAGCTACAGCGCCAAATGCAACGAGGAAAAATGAATTATCACCAGTATTATCCCGTCGATATCGTTAACGGCCCCGGTACCCGCTGCACCCTGTTTGTTTCAGGGTGCGTGCACGAATGCCCTGGCTGCTACAACAAAAGCACCTGGCGGCTGAACTCCGGTCAGCCGTTCACGAAAGCAATGGAAGACCAGATCATCCGCGATCTGAACGACACGCGGATCCACCGCCAGGGGATCTCCCTTTCCGGCGGCGATCCGCTTCATCCGCAGAACGTACCGGATATCCTGAAGCTGGTGCAGCGCATTCGTGCTGAATGTGCAGGTAAAGATATCTGGGTGTGGACCGGCTATAAGCTGGATGAACTCAACGCCGCGCAAATGCAGGTTGTGGACCTCATTAACGTGCTGGTGGACGGCAAATTTGTGCAGGATCTGAAAGACCCGGCGCTGATCTGGCGCGGCAGCAGCAACCAGGTTGTCCATCATTTACGGTAAACACTATGGCGGACAGCATCTGCTTTCCGTCTTTCCTGCCCCTCCCATCAAAAACGACTCACACACTCCATCGCCACCGCTTTAAACTCGGCGAAGTTTTGGCTGCCGCACAGTCGCGTCATAGCGCGTTCACGCAGGAAAGTGACAAAGATATCGTAGATGGCCATTGCCTCTTCGTACTCGCTTTTACTGATAGCGAGTAAAAAGATCACATGTGCGGTTTCGTCCCCCCAGGCGATACCCTGCGGGGCGAGCACCGTGTAGACCACCGTTTTTTTCGCCAGCAGTCCGAGGGCGTGCGGCAGCGCAATGCTGTCACCGAGCATCGTGCTGACAATCGCCTCACGTTCCACCACCGAATCGAGGAATTCCGCGTCGACAAACCCTTCACGCTGCAACTGATCGCACAAGGTTTTAAACAGCGTCTGCTGGTCCATCTCGCCTTCGATAATACGAAAATGCGCGGCATCGAAGTATTTGTTCAGCATCCACGGACGGGTTCTGTCTACCAGCACTAACTTACCGATCTGCTCCAGTTGATAGTCGGTAGGAAACGGGGCGATCTGCACGACCGGCTTGTCTTTCTCACCGATCCGCGCCGTGGCGATCACAAAGTCCTCCGCGATACTCTCGCGCTGTTCGTAATCACGCAGCGTCAGCGTGTTTACAATCTCGATCTGCGGATATTTGCGCGCCAGTACCGCTTCAATCATCCGCACCATCGCATTTCCCGTGTCGCAGACCAGCAGAACTTTTGGCTGCCGCTGGTAACCGATGTTGTAACTACGTTCAAGCCCAACGCCGATGTGTAACACCAGAAAGCCGATCTCGTTTTCGCTGATGGCGTAAGGGGTGTATTTACCCCAACTGGAGACTGCCGCCAGGGTCATATCCCATGCCATGGGATAGTGTTGCTTGATGTTCTCCAACAGCGGGTTCGGGATCATGATCTGATAGCGCACCCGGGTGATCATCGTTTTGATGTGAGTGAGTAAATCCGCATGAAGCTGTTTATCATTCAACAGGTTATAGTTGTACTGGCTGTTGATAAACCGCAGGATGTAATTGACCAGCGCTTCCTCGTCGTCGGCATTGATCGCACTGGGCGCAATCTCCTGCACCTGCCGCGCCGCGATATGTACCTTCAGCCAGTTCTCTTCCGACACCGACAGCGGATGATTTGCCAGATGCTGCACGACAGCGGCAATCTCACGCGCCGCCAGGCACACGTTCTCTTCCACCTCTTCGTTGGTGAATTCCGACAACGGATACCCTTCGCTGATACGGCGTACCGCGACCGCGCAGTACAGACGTAAAAACAGCTCGCCTTCGTCAGTAAGGCGAATATGGAAGCGATTGAAAATCTCCTCAAGCAGCGGTTGAAGCTGCGATGGCACCCCGGCATACAGCGCCTCTTCGGTCACCAGCGGATTAGCGGGATCCTGCTGCGCCAGCGTCCAGAGAAGGTCGGTCAGGCAGGCGCGGATCGCCATCTCGCTGCCGAACAGTTTCATGCCATGGCGCGGACGCGTTTCCAGCGTCAAATGATAGCGTTGCAGCCATTCACGCACTTCTGCCATGTCGTTTTGTAGCGTCGCCCGACTGACAAACCATTCATCAGCTAAATCTTCGAGTTTGAGAGAAAAGGCGGATGTCAGAAAACGTACCATCAGGTAATGTACGCGTTCCTGACTGGTGCGCGGAATTCGCAGCGCGCTGGGCTGCTGCGATTGCAGGGACTGATAGCTTGCCGGGTCATCGATCCTGAGCTGATAACCGTTGCCCCGGCTGAGGATAAACTGCGCACCGTGCTGAGTCAGCAGGGCGTTGAGCGCTGTAATATCAGCACGAACAGTTCGTGTGGAAACCGACAACCGCTGCGCCAGCTCATCCTGCGGCAGCGTCTCGTTTTGCAACATCGTAAACAGTTGCGCCAAACGTTGGTTGGGGAATCGCACATCACTCTCCTCGTTTTTAACCTACACACGCCCTGGTCAGCGCCAGCAACTGGCGCACATCGTCCGGACGGGTGTTTCCGCTTACCTTATCAATAATAGAACTATAAATGTGAGGAATGATTTTACTGACGCCCGCGTCGAGGGCAATTTGCAGAATCTCAGCGTAGTTTTCCAGATCGATCCCGCCGGTTGGCTCCAGCCAGAAATCATGACGCGCACAGGCTTCAGCCACCGCGTTAAACTCGTCACGGCATTTCAGACCGCCCATCGGGAAGTATTTGATCGAGCTACCGCCCATATCTTTCAGCAGCGCGATAGCCGTTTCGACCGGGACAATGCCGTCCGCCGCTTTGCTACTCAGCGGCCCGGTGGAAATTTTGACCAGACCAGGCGTACCAGTCGGCGATACCAGACCATTGACCACCGTCTCACTCTGCCCGAGCAGGGCGCGGCTGGTTGCCACGCCGGTGAACACCTGGTTGACGTGCTGCGGCTGAACCTGGCGGGAGATTTCACTGACCATCGCCGACTGGTTCGGATCGCCCGCCCCCAGCCCTACGGAGAGCGCATTGTGGATAAGTGCCGCGTAGTCACGCATATCCGCCACCGCGCTTTCGACATCCGGGTAATTTTTGGAGAGTACACCGACCAGCACATGACCTTCCGCCGCGTCGTAAATGTCACCCGCGTTCTCTTTCGAGCCGGCCAGTACATTCAGGCAGACGCGATCGCGATAAAAGTTCGGGGTCAATTTCATGCTTGTTTCTCCTGATTAATCACGTCGCCAATCCGGCGCGCCACAATGTCCAACTGTGCACGATCAACACTGCGCACATCTGCTTCAATAATTCCTTCGTTGGCTTTGTAACCACGGAAGTAAATCGCGTATTCACCCTGCTTGAGGGCTTCCACCAGTTCGCCTGTCGCGATGCCGGTAACAGCTTCATCAAACTTAATTTCTGCGCGGGCGATATCCCGTCCCGCGCTGTCCCACACCACGCGAGCGGTCACACCGTTGAGCGCATTCAGCGCATCAATAAACGGCGTCATTTTTTCCACCATCTCCGCGCCGCTCTCTTTCTGCGCATTCAAATAGAGTTCAATGGCACAGGTCAGGCCGAGAATCCCCTCTTTGCCGACCTTCATCGCCCGACCAATACCCGCCGTCTGGCGTTTCACCCACTCGACGTACTGGGTTTTGCCGATGACCAGTCCGCTGGTAGGGCCTTCGATCGCCTTCGCGCCGCTGTAGATCACCAGATCGGCCCCCGAACGGTAGTAGCACTGCAGATCTTCTTCCGCCGCCGCATCTACAATCAGCGGCAGATTGTGTTTACGCGCCACGACGACGGCCTGCTCAACGCTGAGCATGCTTTTTTGTACACAGTGGTGGGATTTGATGTAAAGAATCGCCGCCGTGCGCGGGGTGATTGCCGCCGCCAGCTGTGCGGCAGAGCATTCATTGGCATATCCGGCTTCCACCAGCTTGCCACCGCCCAGCGCCACCATCGTGCCAACCGGCGCACCAAAGTTAACGTTGTGCCCTTTCGGCAGCACGATTTCGTTATTCTCAATCGGTGTGATGTGCAGGTTCTCCAGCAGCCAGTCGCTGTCCTGGACCAACACGGCGGCCACCGACTGAGCAATGCCCGCAGACGCACAGGAAACCACCGTCGCCCCTTCCACATCCAGCAGCTTCGCAATGTATTCCCCGGTTTTATTCACCAGATCTTTCATCTCAAAGTACTGGTTCATACCGGCCATCGCCGCTTCCACCACTTCCGGGCGCGGCGTGGACACGCCCAGCGCCGTCATTCGTCCGGAGGTATTAATTACCTGCTTTAAATGGTATTTTTCAAAAATCGAAGGCATGTTCCGCGCTCCCTTGTTCGGTCATATAGCCCTTGCCCGCACGTATTGCGGCAAGCGGCACCAGCAGTTTTTCAGCCTGTAAGCTGTCATTTTCGGCATCGATCAGCACGGTTGGCTGACGCTTCAGCGTAAAGAGGGTTAAGTCAGCGTCCAGACCTGGCTGGAGACGACCTTTGGATTTCAGACGCAAGCCGTCGGCGGCATTCGCCGTCACACAGTTGATGACCTGCGGCAGCGACATCCCGATGGCGAGGAATTTCGACATCACATTCGCCAGCGAATGCACCGGGCCGCTGATACGGTTGCGGCAATAGATATCAGAACTGATGGTGTGCGGCAGAATGCCTAAGCTGATGGCACGTTTCGCCACCGCAAAACTCAGGCTGGCCGTGCCGTGCCCGACGTCCAGACGCACGCCTCGCTGAATCGCCCGGGTGACCGAGGCGCGCAGTTCGCCCTCCGGCGTCAGAATGCGATTGGGTTTTCCGTTGTAGCAGTGGGTGATGATATCGCCCGCCGTCAGGCGCTCCGCGATCTCATCCAGATCCGGCGGGTTATTGCCAATGTGGACCATCAGGGGCAAATCACCGTTCGCTTGCTGCATCGCTTTGGCGCGTTCCAGCGGCGTGATGCCATTTTCACCCACCACGCTGCTGCTCATACGCGCTTTCAGGCCGACGATGAAATCAGGGTAGCGTTTCACCGCCTGCTGCACCGCGTCGGCATCGATGTTGGCCATATTCGCCAGTTCGTTTTGTGCAATCAGCCCGACGCGGGAGATATTCAGAAGTGCATAGACTTCCGTCGCGGCGTTACGCGTGAGGGTATAAAAATCATCAATATCATCGGCACCGGTACTACCCGCATCCACCACGGTCGTCACGCCGGTGGCAATGCCTACGCTGTCCGGTTCGTCGTGATAAATCGGGGAATTTGGATAACAGTGAACGTGGGAATCAATCCATCCGGCGCTGACGTAGTACTCGCCGTTGAGCTCAACGGTTTTCACCGCCGGGTCGTTTATCTCGCCTAACGCGGCGATTTTGCAGTCCTTCAGGGCGATATCACAGACCGTATCGTCAACCAGACGCGCACGGCGAAGGAGTAAATCAAACATGTCTCTCTCCTTTTGCCGGATAGCGGCGTAATCACCCTATCCGGCCAACAAAGACGCGCTTATCCGTAGGCCTGATAAGCACTTTGCCATCAGGTAATTAGCTAATCGCAATCGGGAAGATTGAACCTAAAATCATGGCGCCAAGGATAGCGCCCCCGGTGATCGGTTTCTGCCAGATGTAAAACAGCAGTGCGCCGACCAAAGAACCCACGCCGATAGGGATCGACGCCGTCATCGCGCTGAGGATGATCAATGGGCCGAGGAAACGCCCCGAGGCGTTACCGGCACCCATCATCACGTCCGCCCCGTAGGTCGAGTCACTCTGATTGATGGTGAACTTACGCGCCAGGATAATGACGTAACCAATCGCCAGGCCAATCGCCAGCCCCGTAGCGAGAGAAGCGATAAAGTTCTCAACCGGGAACACAATGCCTGCGCCCAACAACAGCGCCGGAACCCCCAGACCAACGCCGGTCTGAATCGCACCGCCGATATCCAGAATCCCCACCAGGGAGCCTTCGATAATGCGGGCGAACAGGAAGCTGGCACCAAACGCGGCCACTGCGCCGTACGATCCGGTATCAATCCCCGCTTTCAGCATGGCCACGAACGCCACTTCGTTAAACGCGCCAATCCCGTACAGGTAGTACATGTGCGTCCCGGCAAACACACCGGAGGAGAGCAGGCCAACGAAGATCGGGAACGACCAGTCGGCAAACCAAAAACCTTTATTCTGTTCCATTGTGGCCTCCGTTATTTGCCGCTAAGCGAGTTGTGGATCAGTTCGAGCCAGTTCGGCACGGTCATGTGGAAGGATTCGATCATCTTCATGTCGAAGCCACGGAAGAAGCCGCTCAGGACGAACAGCAGAACGATGGCCGCCATCATCACTTTGGTCACATGGTTCCAGCCGCTCTCTTCAACGCCTTTACCAATCAGGATGCCGAGGACCAGACCCGGTACGGCGTTACCCATGATCAACTGTGCCGCGCCGCCGAAAACGGTTGCCCAGAAGCCTGATTTCTTACCGGCATCGATCGCCGCCAGCCAGAAGATCACCGGCATCACGGTGTTGACCAGCAGGTTTGCCGCAGGGACCAGCACCTTAACGGCGGTCACCTGCAACGCTTCCGGTACGGAAGAAGCCGTGAGGTTCAGGAAGGTCACGACGATCATGCCGATGACGCCGCAGGCAATCGCCATTTTTTTCGGGTCATGCAGCGTTTCACCGACGTTACGGTTTTTGATCATCAGCGCTGCCGCGCCCCAGTTAGGAATGATGCGGTGATCCACGTCCTGTGTGAACGAGCCCGCCGCAACGGATGAGGCCCAGGCGTTGAAGAAAAAGCCCAGACCAAACGAGAAGTGAGAAGCCGGATCCCCTTCGCAGGAATTCAGTTCCCCCAGAGTTCGAAACGCACCCATCCCCTGTGTGGTAGGCGCATGAAACATGCGTGCAGCCCCGGCCCCCACACCCACGCCGACGAGGGCACCGATGATGAGCGATTTTATTAAAATTATCAGGAACATAATTATGCCTTCTTAACAAGAATCAGCGTTGCGAGACAAAATCCACCTTGTCCAGATTGATGGCTGTCACGTTGACGGTCACATCCAGCTCCACGCTGTAAGTGCGTCGTTCCCGGCGCAGAAAGAAGAACAAAAACGCTTCTTTGCGCACCGCTTCACGCGCTTGAACAACCTGCACATCCTGTGGCTCAATACGCAGTAAAATGTGCGGCGATGCCTTCATGACCGCGGCCTGAACGTGGTTCAGGGCATCGGCAAAGGCGCGCGCTTTGGCTTCGCCTTTACCGGTGACTCTCACCGTTGTGGTGAATTGTTCTTTCATACTTACGCGCCGTATTTTTTCTGCCACGCCTGGACCAGGCGCTCGCCAAGCTCTTCTTTATCCATAAAGCCGAACCCCAGCACGTTGCAGCCTTCGTTAATCGCCGTTACGCCTTCATCCACAGAGCGCATCCCATATTTGGCTTTGTAACCGTATTTGTTCTGTGCAGTGATGGCGCCCGCGCCGCCGCTGCCGCAAAAAGAGATGCCGAACGTGGCGTTTTCCGCTTTCATCACGTCCCCCAGTTTCATATCCGCGGCAACGCCCGGTACTACCACCGCACGACCACCGGCTTTCTCGACGCCTGCCGCCACTTTCTGGCCTTTACCCAGACGATCGCCAATCACGACTGTAATCTGTTCCATGTTGTTGCTCCTTAAAGGTTGTCTTTCGCGACTTCAAAGTGGACGGACAGCAGCCAGGCTTCTTCCTCGGGAAGGTTGCCAAACGCTGCGACCACGTCGCGGGCAAGCGCCATTGAGTCGGCTGAAATTTCATCAAACAAACTGGCTTCCACTTCCGGCAAAGGCTCGCCGGTCACCGACCGGTGCGCCATGGCGCGAACGTGAGACGTCAGCATTTGTTCCTGTACGGCGTTGGGAATGATGTGATGTTCACGCAGCAAGGCATACACTTGCGCCAGCATGCGATCGGCCAGTTCACCAATCTGCGCCACCTGTTCCCCCATGTCGTTCATTACTGCTCCGTTATTCACTCGTCTTACCCCGTTAATGGCTCTGAGTTAAAACTAGCGGTGGGGGTAAAAAGTTTGTAGCGAGTTGTTTTCCACTTCGAAGTGGAAAGGCGAGTGGCAATAGTGATCTGTTCCACAGAAAAGGGGGTTTTGATGATTTATCGCTGGAAAAGTGTGATTTTATTCACAGATATCAACGGCGTTTCGTTGCGACGCCAGCAGAGAAGAAAGTCTGAAACTGTGAGCAAAGAGCGATTTTCAACCATAGTATCCAAAAGACTTATGACGAATCTCTGCGAGGCGCTACGCATAGGCTAAACCCCACGCTGGCACGGAATTTGTGATTACAAGAAAATACGGTGATGGCTATGCGTCCCCATCATAAAGAGGAAACACCTAAATTAGCCTATAAGCTAATTTAGCTTTTATGCTAATATTTTATCAGGGAGAGATGCCGTGTTTACCGTCATGCTGCATGTCGATGTTGCCAGCGAGCTGGCAAGTTTACCGCCCACCGTCAGGGCAAAAATGATTCGCTTGATTGATAAGTTAAAAATCAATGCGACTGCATTACGGGAACCCGACAGCAAACCTCTCGGTGCTGGTCTGTTTGAGATTCGCACAATGGGAACCGAGCCAGGCCGTGGTCTGTATGTCTATCAGAAAGGCAAAACCATCTATCTGTTACGCGTGTTCATTAAGAAAACGCAGAAAACGCCCAAACAAGAAATGATGCTAGCCTTCGAAAGGCTGGAGGAGATGCTCAATGAGCAAGAAAACTAAAAGCGTCGCCTGGGACGACGTCAGAGCAGACCTGATGTCCGATCCTGATGTACAAGCCGCAATGGAAGTGGAAGAGCGGAAGGCACGTCTACAAGCTATGCTCGCACAATGGCGTAAACACGCGGGATTAACTCGCGCGCAAGTTGCTGAAAGAATGGGGGTTACGCCGCCAACAGTCTCCAGGATGGAAGCGAATATTATCAAGGCCAGTCTGGAAACGATTGTCCGTTACGCCAGAGCCTGCGGAATTAAACATCCGCAAATCATCCTGTGACGGTCACCTGATGTCCCTCTGGAGACATCAGGTGAGCAAGACAATTAACGATACTTCTTGTGATACGCGTTGCGGGTGGTTTTGAATTCTTCCGCCGCGGCCTGCGCTTCTTTGACCTTCCCTTCGTTTGCCAGCTTCAGCGCACCGTCGATCTGGCCGACCAGAATGTCGAAACCATGACGGAAATCTTTCATTTCCGGGCTATCTGAGGCCTTGCTTTCCAGTTTTGGCGGCGTCGCTTTTTGCGCGTCCAGCGCAGCGGCGCGCATTTTGGTTAACGCATCGGTCACTTGCGTCGCGTTATCCGCTTTTTCGATTACCTTCAGGTTATCGTTAAGCGTTTCCATATTATCTTCCAGATCAGCGGCGAACACGGAAGAGCCCAAAACTAACGTTGAAGCTGCGATGATTGCTAACAGATGTTTACGCATTGCTCACTTCCTTTTTTTTATTGTTATGGCGCGGCAGGTCGCGCCATGGATGTTTACTGCCCGGCGATTTTCATCTCCGGCAACAGTACTGAACCACACTGTATATTGCTACGTGTTTCAATATCGTTACCAATCGTCACAATATTGCGCCACATCTCTTTTAAATTTCCGGCGATGGTAATTTCGCTCACAGGGTATTGAATTTCCCCGTTTTCAACCCAGAAACCGGCTGCGCCGCGGGAATAATCCCCGGTAATGCCGCTCACGCCCTGGCCCATCAGTTCAGTGACCACCAGACCGGTGCCCATCTCTTTAAGCATCTGCTCAAAGTTCAGCCCTTGTCCGGCAATACGCCAGTTATGAATGCCGCCCGCATGACCGGTGCTTTTCAGCCCCAGCTTACGTGCGGAATAGTTGGTCAGCAGCCATTGAGTCAGAACGCCGTCTTTCACAATGTCACGACGTTCCGTGCGCACGCCTTCGCTGTCAAACGGTGAGGAGGCCAGTCCTTTCAGCAGGTGCGGATGCTCCTCAATGGTCAGCCATTCAGGCAGAATTTGTTTGCCCAGCGAATCCAGCAAGAACGTGGATTTGCGGTACACCGAACCGCCCGCAATTGCGCCAACCAGATGTCCAATCAGCCCGGTCGCCACTTCGTTAGCAAAAATCACCGGCGCTTTCATGGTCGAGAGTTTACGCGGAGACAGGCGGGATAACGTGCGGCGAGCACAGTCTGCGCCTACCCATTCCGGCGTTTGTAGATCGCCCATCGCGCGACCAATGGTGTAGGCGTAATCGCGCTCCATATCGCCGTTTTCTTCGGCAATTACGCAACTGGACAGCGAATGGCGGGTGGAGCAATAGCCCTGCAACATACCGTGGCTGTTGCCAAACACTTTAATGCCATAGTGGCTGTTAAAGCTGCCGCCTTCCGTATTAGTGATGCGTTTGTCGGCCTGCAAAGAGGCCTGTTCAGCACGCGCTGCCAGTTCGATGGCTTCGTCCGGGGAAATGTCAGCCGGGTGGAACAGGTCCAGATCCGGCGCGTCAAAAGCCAGCAGTTCTTTGTCGGCCACACCGGCGCACGGATCCGGTGAGGTGTAGCGCGCGATATCCAGCGCCGCCTGGACGGTACGGGCAATCGCCTGTGGGCTTAAATCGGTCGATGAGGCGCTGCCTTTACGGTTCTGATGGTAGACGGTAATCCCCAGCGCACCATCGCTATTGAATTCGACATTCTCCACTTCACCATAACGGGTGCTGACACTGATGCCGGTCGTTTTGCTTACGGCGACTTCCGCCCCGTCCGATTTGCCTGAGGCTAACTCCAGCGCTGTCGAAACTGCTTCTTCCAGAATCTTACGCTGCGCTTCAACTTGTGAGATTACTTTCATCGCAAATGCCATAATGTAGAGAGAGTTTCTTTGAAGTCTAACAGAGAACCGTTTTTCAGTGCGCATCTTAACTGGTAACATTAGCCTCTTTTTTTAAGGAGCCTGACATGACAAAGCAGCCCGAAGACTGGCTCGACGACGTTCCCGGTGATGACATCGAAGACGAAGACGATGAAATTATCTGGGTCAGCAAAAGTGAAATTAAACGCGACGCCGAGGAGCTAAAACGCCTGGGCGCGGAACTGGTGGATCTGGGGAAAAACGCGCTGGACAAAATCCCGCTTGATGCGGACCTGCGTGCCGCCATTGAGCTGGCCCAGCGTATCAAGATGGAAGGTCGCCGCCGTCAGTTGCAGTTGATTGGTAAATTGCTGCGCCAACGCGAGGTGGATCCTATCCGTCAGGCGCTGGATAAGTTGAAAAACCGCCACAACCAGCAGGTGGTGTTGTTTCACAAGCTTGAGCATCTGCGCGATCGTCTGATCGATGAAGGCGATGACGCGGTAGAAGAGGTGCTGAATCTGTGGCCGCACGCCGATCGTCAGCAGTTACGCTCGCTGATCCGCAATGCGAAGAAAGAGAAAGAAGGGAATAAGCCGCCGAAGTCCGCACGTCAGATCTTCCAGTATCTGCGCGAGCTGGCGGAAAACGAAGAGTAATCCCGTACGCTAAATAGGCCCGGTAAGCGTCATGGACTGACCCCATAAATCTGGACAGTTTATATTAAGCGGCCTTCAGAGCCTGGGCCCGGTACTCTACCGGACTCAGGCCTTTTAGTTTCAGGCTTATCCGCTCGTTGTTGTAGTAACGGATATAATCCTCTATCGCCTTCCTCAGTTCGCTGATATTGCTGAACTGACTCAGGTAAAAACACTCCGATTTCAGCGTCCCGAAGAAGTTTTCCATCACGGCATTATCCAGACAGTTTCCTTTTCGGGACATACTTTGCGTCATGCCCTGCGCCTTTAACTTTGCCTGATAGCCTGCCATCCGATATTGCCAGCCCTGATCTGTGTGCAGCAAGGGGGCGTCGTCTGGTCCGAGCTTTAAGAACGCATCCCGCAGCATGGTATTAACCATCTCCATCACCGGCCTTTCCGACAGGCTGTAGGAGATTATTTCCCGGTTAAAAAGATCGAGTACCGGCGACAGGTACAGCTTTTTACCCTGCAGCGAGAACTCTGTAACATCCGTAACCCATTTTTCATTGGCTTTTGATGCACTGAAGTTCCTGCTCAGGATATTGGGGGCTGCCTTGCCTGTTTCCCCCTTCCATGAGCGGTATTTCTTCGCCCTTATCAGAGACCGGAGCGACAGCTCTGTCATCAGCCGCTGCACGGTTTTATGGTTCACCAGCAGACCCTGCTTTCTCAGCGAAAGCGTGATCCTGCGGTAGCCATAACGGCCTTTGTGCCAGGCGTATATCTCACGGATTTTATCTTTCAGCCCGGCATGCCTGTCCACCTGCTTCAGGGCATTCATATTGTAATACCATGTACTGCGGGACATGCCTGCCGCGCGCAGGAGGTCTCGCAGAGCGTGCTTATGCCTCAGTTCACTGATTATCAGGGCTTGCTGCCGTTTTTTTCGCTCTGAACCAAGGCCTTCAACTTTTTTAGATAGGCATTCTCTGCCCGCAGGTAACGGAGTTCAGCCCGGAGTTCTTCGGGGGAGAGTTTTTCCAGTTCTTTATCTGTAGGGGATGGGGGGATTTTTTGTTTTGTCATTTTTCCAGGCCGTCCGCGTTGAATGTTTAGCAGTCCTTCCGCTCCGGCATCGTTGTACACGCAGACCCAGTGTCGGACAAGCGTTTCTGCAGAGAGATTAAACCGGGCAGCTGCTTCACGCATCGTCAGGTGGTCACGGATAACCGCCCGGACGACGACGAGTTTAAATTCAGCTGAATGATGTTTATTTTTCCCTGACAGCCCTTCCATACCGTGGAGTTGCCACGCCCTGACCCAGCGACGGACGGAAGTTCTTTCAACACCAAAACGGTCGGCTGTACGCTCTTCTCCGTCTTTTCCGGACAAATAATGATTAACCACAGCCAGTTTTGTTTCAGGGGAATATTTTGGCTTTGCCATAAAAAACTGCACCTTACTCAGTTGAGTGTCCAACTTTTGGGGTGCAGTCCA
>NZ_LIFT01000017.1:0-110647 GCF_001297795.1 Citrobacter sp. CtB7.12
GGGGTATTATGAAGAAATAAATAAAATACTAAACGAAATTCAGGAACTTTATAAAAAAACATATAGCCAAAATTCTGGCCGGATTTCTGGAGAGGAATTTTTTGGTCAGCGAGAAAGGTTATTTAAAAAGTTAGATGGTATTTTGAATAAATTTTCAAAAGAACAATTGAATTTAAAACAATACGAACAAATAAAACAAACATTGGGTTTATCCACAAAATCCATTATGCATAAGTGGGATCAAACAGGGGTGAAAGATATTGAAGGTTATGCAAACTATATAGAAAAATCTGCCAAGCTGATGAAAATAATGAGAACAACAGGCTTTATTGGTATTGGCCTTGACTTTGCCAGCTATACAACAAATGTGTATGACGCTTGCGCGAAAGGGCGAGAAAGCGAATGTAGAAAAGCAGCGATAATGGAGTATAGTAAATTCGGCTACAAACAAACTGCAAGTATTGCTGGTGGTGCTGTCGGGGGCATTATGGGGAGGGCAGCGTGTACGTGGGTTCTGGGATTGATTACATCAGAAGCTGGAGGTACTGGAGCGGCTTTATGTTTGGCTACCGGCATTGCTTCAAGTATTGCTGGCGGAAAAGTTATGGAAAAAGTAGGTGAAAAATTGGGTGAGGGGTTTGGCGGAATGGTGATTGACGACATTGATAATCAAGGGTTTAAACAACATGGTCCAGATTCATTTACTGAAGAAGCAGGCATTCTAATATATGAAAAAGTATTTAGCAGATAATTTAAGTACTATTAACATGAGTCTTGGCACAATGCTAGTCATTTTAATGTTAATTTTAATATTTATGTCTTATGTCATAAACGATGAAAAATATAAAAAAATAGTAATTTTATATGAAGGGGAATTTGGTTGTCTTCCTATCACTGCAAATTTGGCGAGAACTGCAAGTTTAATTGGTACTCCCGGTATGTACTTTGCAAAAATAGATTTCATTATGTCTAGTCTAATATTCCCCTACAATAAGATTTTTAATAACAACATGAGCATTGAAGGATATCATTTTATTCGGGCCTTACCAAGTGAATTAACTACTAGTTTTAAAATTGAAGCGGCATTTTGGTTTATTGAAATTATTGTTGTATTCAGTTTGGTAATTCTTTATTTTATATCCTAGCTTGTTGAAATATAAAGGGACTCTATCTGAGTCCCTTTATAAATTTTTTTCAATGCCCCACATATCTGATCAACAATCCAGCCATATGTAGCCGCAGGTAATAATCCACTCACAAAAACATTTGGGTTTATTTTAGGGTCTGCAACTGGCGAGTGTGACCTGTTACCTCAAATCACAATAACCATATGATTAATCGGGTCGATAGAGGTCATCGTTCCGGTCCAGCCTGTATGACCATACGTTTCAGAGCTGGCTAACACATCAAACGTTGGCGTCATCGATGCGTTACTATTCGCACGCCACCCCAGTCCAGACGCAACGTCTTCTGACGAACTGCGAGTAAACTTCCTGACGGTTGCCTTATCGAACAGCTTAACGTTGCCATAGCCGCCGCCGTTAGGCATAACCTGCATCAGCACCGCCATATCGCTTGTATCAGAGAACAATCCAGCGTGGCCTGATACAACGCCCCTTGAGTACCAGGCTTATTCATCATATTGATCTAACGGCATTGCGAAGCACCTTCCAGAAGCGGCAAAAAAGATACGTTCCAGGTCTGAAATGTGCCACAATAGTGGCTGTTTATACAGTGTTTCAGGTTTTCTCATGGCATTAACCGCTGCGCTTAAAGCGCAAATCGCCGTCTGGTATAAGGCGCTTCAGGAACAGATCCCCGACTTTATCCCCCGTGCGCCGCAGCGACAGATGATTGCCGATGTCGCGAAAACGCTGACCGGAGAAGAAGGGCGTCATCTGGCGATAGAGGCGCCTACCGGAGTGGGGAAAACCCTGTCCTATCTCATTCCCGGCATTGCCATTGCACGGGAAGAGCAAAAAACGCTGGTGGTCAGTACCGCCAACGTGGCGTTGCAGGATCAGATCTACAGTAAAGATCTGCCGTTACTGCGCAAAATTATTCCCGATCTTCGCTTTACCGCCGCGTTTGGACGCGGGCGCTATGTGTGTCCGCGAAATCTGACGGCGCTGGCCAGTACTGAACCCACGCAACAGGATCTGCTCGCCTTTCTTGACGATGAACTCACACCGAACAACCAGGAAGAACAGAAGCGCTGCGCAAAGTTAAAAGGCGACCTCGACAGCTACAAGTGGGACGGCCTGCGCGATCATACGGATATCGCCATTGACGACGACCTCTGGCGACGACTGAGTACCGATAAAGCCAGTTGCCTGAACCGCAACTGCCACTACTACCGCGAGTGCCCGTTTTTTGTCGCCCGTCGCGAGATTCAGGAAGCGGAAGTGGTGGTGGCAAACCATGCGCTGGTGATGGCGGCGATGGAAAGCGAAGCGGTGTTACCGGACCCGAAAAACCTGCTGCTGGTTCTGGATGAAGGCCATCACCTGCCGGATGTCGCCCGCGATGCGCTGGAAATGAGCGCGGAAATTACCGCCTCCTGGTATCGCCTGCAACTGGATCTGTTCAGCAAACTGGTGGCGACTTGCATGGAGCAGTTTCGCCCCAAAACCACGCCGCCGCTGGCGAATCCGGAGCGTCTGAACGCCCATTGCGAAGAGCTGTATGAACTTATCGCGTCACTTAATCACATTCTCAGTCTGTACATGCCTGCCGGGCAGGAAGCGGAACATCGCTTTGCGATGGGGGAACTGCCGGATGAAGTGATGGAGATTTGCCAGCGTCTGGCGAAGCTCACCGAAACGCTGCGCGGTCTGGCGGAGCTGTTTTTGAACGATCTCAGCGAGAAAACCGGCAGCCATGACGTTGTGCGTTTGCACCGGGCTATTTTGCAGATGAACCGGGCGCTGGGGATGTTTGAAGCGCAAAGCAAACTGTGGCGACTGGCCTCGCTGGCCCAGTCATCCGGCGCGCCGGTGTCGAAATGGACGACGCGCGAGGTGCGCGACGGGCAACCCCACGTCTGGTTTCACTGCGTGGGGATCCGCGTGAGCGATCAACTCGAGCGATTACTCTGGCGCAGTGTGCCGCATATCATCGTCACCTCCGCCACGCTGCGTTCGCTTAATAGTTTTTCGCGTCTGCAGGAGATGAGCGGCCTGAAGGAAAAAGCCGGAGACCGCTTCGTCGCGCTCGATTCGCCGTTTAACCATGTCGAACAGGGTAAAATTATTATTCCGCAGATGCGCTATGAACCGTTGATCGACAACGAAGAACAGCATATTGCGGAGATGGCGGCTTATTTCCGCGAACAGCTGGAAAGTAAAAAACATTCCGGCATGCTGGTGCTGTTTGCCAGTGGGCGAGCGATGCAGCGCTTTCTGGAATACGTCACCGATCTGCGCTTGTTGCTGTTGGTCCAGGGTGACCAGCCGCGCTACCGGCTGGTGGAATTGCACCGTAAGCGGGTGGAAAACGGCGAGCGTAGCGTGCTGGTGGGGCTGCAATCCTTCGCCGAAGGACTTGACCTGAAAGGCGATCTACTTAGTCAGGTACATATCCACAAAATTGCTTTTCCCCCCATCGACAGCCCGGTGGTGATCACCGAAGGCGAGTGGCTTAAAAGTCTCAATCGCTATCCGTTTGAAGTGCAGAGTTTGCCCGCCGCCTCGTTTAATCTAATCCAGCAGGTGGGACGCTTGATCCGTAGCCACGGGTGTTGGGGAGAAGTGGTAATTTATGATAAGCGTCTGTTGACCAAAAATTATGGCAAGCGTTTACTGGATGCATTACCTGTTTTTCCCATAGAACGACCCGCAGTGCCAGACGTTATCGTTAAGGCAAAAGAAAAAGCGAAACCCACGCGCCGTCGGCGTAAATAACGTGAGTGTGAGGCAAGGAGTTTTCGATGGATTACCGCAAAATAATTAAAGAGATCGGCCGGGGGAAAAACCACGCCCGCGATCTGGATCAGGATACCGCGCGAGGGCTTTATACCCACATGCTCAACGGCGACGTGCCGGAACTGGAAATGGGTGGCGTGCTGATTGCATTGCGTATCAAAGGGGAAGGGGAAGCCGAAATGCTGGGCTTTTATGAGGCGATGCAAAACCATTCCATTAAGCTTACCCCGCCGGTTGCGAAGCCGATGCCGATCGTTATCCCCAGCTATAACGGCGCGCGTAAACAGGCGAACCTGACGCCGCTGCTGGCGATTTTATTGCACAAGCTGGGTTTTCCGGTCGTCGTGCATGGGGTGAGCGAAGATCCGACCCGCGTGCTGACAGAGACCATTTTCGAACTGATGGGGATTGCGCCGACGCGTCATGCCGGACAGGCACAGGCGAAACTGGATGGACATCAGCCAGTCTTTATTCCGGTGAGTACGCTCTGCCCGCCGCTGGAAAAACAGCTGGCAATGCGCTGGCGACTGGGTGTGCGCAACAGCGCACATACGCTGGCGAAGTTAGCGACACCGTTTGCCGAAGACGCCGCGCTGCGTCTTGCCAGCGTGTCGCATCCGGAATATGTGCCGCGCGTCGCGAAATTCTTTAGTGATATTGGTGGGCGTGGGTTGTTGATGCACGGAACCGAAGGTGAGGTTTACGCCAATCCGCAACGCTGCCCGCAGATTAGCCTGATTGCTAGCACTGGCACCCGGGTGTTACAGAGCCGACAAAGTGAAATGCCAGACGAACCTGTACCGCTGCCCGCGGCAAAGGATCCTGAGACGACCGCGCGCTGGATTGAACGCTGCCTGGCGGGAAGTGAGCCGGTACCCGCATCGTTGAAAATCCAGATGGCCTGTTGCCTGGTGGCAACGGGTGAGGTGGCAACACTCGAGCAAGGACTGGCGCGAGTCAACGACAGTTTTTAGCGCGACAGATAAAAAAAGCCCGTCCAGTGGCGGACGGGCAAACAAGGGTAATTCAGGTTCAATGAGGGTTGGAGCAGGGTGTCTGTTGGCAGCAGACGGGGTAAAACTTATTTGTAGATAACAGCAGTACCGCTCATTTTGTTGTTGTTGTTGGCGGATGTGATGCTGTAACCGCTTGCGCCGGCAGCAGCGGCTTTCTCAGCCAGTTTTGCTTCCAGGCCGTCCAGCGTGGTTGCGCCTTCTGCAGAAACCACACCGATTTTATTCATGCTTTGCGCCTGAGCAGCCGTAACAGGTTCGGCAGCGAAAACGCCAAAAGACAGAGTAGACAGGGCAACAGCGGCAACAGCATATTTGATAGTTTTCATTGTTAATCTCTCGCAGGTTATTTATTAAGGAAGACGATGTTCCGTCGATGTGATGAGTATCACGCTTTTTTTCGAGAGATAAAATCGAAGAGAATTGACAGCATTAATCAATAAAATTGAATGACAAATAACTTATTGATTATTAATTAATTCACGAGATGAATTTACGGTTCTACGCAGTTCACTTTACAGTTGAGGGATGAACGGCACATTTTGCTACGCAAAGAGCAATTTAACGTGAGCGTAAGCGAAACGGCATGTTCTTGATATCTATGTAAGCTTAGGTCAACGTAGCTGGCTGTCTTTTGATCCTCTGCGATTATATCCTGTATAGGATGAGTTCTGTGAATCTTTCTCCTGCTGGCAGTTAAGGCACAGTCTTACGCCTGGCACTGCCTGTCGGCGGGCTTCAGGGATCGGATCGCCACATTCTTCACATTCATACAGGCTATCACCGCGCGGAATTTCGCCTCTTGCACGTGCAACAGCATCTTCAATTGTACTGTTGATTTGTTCGTTCACAGCGTCATCATTTGCCCAACCAGAAGCCATAGCACTATTCTCCTCACGCTTTTTACCGAGGTTATTATAGTCAAGATGGGGTCAAAAATTGCTCAGTCAAGGGAACATTGCCCGATAAGCGGCGTCGCTATCGGGCAGGTGGTGGGGAAGGTTACTTGTAAATGGTGGCTGTACCATACATCTGGTTCTTACCGCCTGCGGAATTAACCATAAAGCCTTTCGCGCCTTGTTCTTGCGCTTTTTCCGCCAGCTTATCCTCCAGATCACTCAGGTTGGTTGCGCCAGTGGCAGAGACGGTACCTGACGCACGTAGCTGACCGGTATCGGGACTGCTCAAAGGTTGTGCTGCAGACGCCGCGAATGCCACGCCTGCAAGCGTGGTGGCGACGAGTAATACGAGGCATTTTTTCATGATGCTCTCCTCAGTGAAACAACGTGTAGTGCCAGATAAGTTTAGGTCGTCAGTGCGGCAGAAATGGCGTAAAAAATTGATGATGATCTGCTTAAAATTTGAACGAAAAATATTGACGTATATTGACAAATCAATGACATACATATCATTGATATTTGGGCGATTTGCGCCACTTCACCCCATTTCGCGCGCAGATGCGCTGCAGAGAAGCGCCCGTTTGTTATCAACCCGGTTTACCGCGTTGCGTTATGCGGGTATCTTACGCCGCTGTTAAAAGGAGAATGCTATGTCCCCCCAGAAACCGGGCTTACACCCGCGCAACCGTCACCACAGTCGCTACGATCTTGCCACGCTCTGCAAAGGCACGCCTGAGCTGGCGCAGTATCTCGTCCTGACCCCCGCAGGCGAACAAAGCGTTGATTTTGCCAATCCGCTGGCGGTAAAGGCCTTGAATAAGGCGCTGCTGGCGCATTTCTATGGGGTGGCAAATTGGGATATTCCTGAAGGGTTTCTGTGTCCGCCTGTTCCTGGGCGTGCCGATTACCTCCACCATCTGGCCGATCTGCTTGCAGAGACAACGGGAAGTGTGCCAACTCAGGCCACAATCCTGGATGTTGGCGTGGGCGCGAACTGTATTTATCCGCTGATCGGCGTGCATGAGTATGGCTGGCGTTTTACGGGCAGTGAGACGCATGAGCAGGCGTTAGCCAGCGCGCAGGCCATTATCAGCGCCAATCCAGGGCTGACGCGCGCCATTCGCCTGCGTCGTCAGAAAACCCCAGCGGCTATTTTTAACGGCATTATTCATAAAAATGAGCAATATGATGCGACGCTGTGCAACCCGCCGTTCCATGATTCCGCCGCCTCTGCTCGTGCAGGAAGCGAGCGCAAACGTCGCAACCTCGGACAGAGCAAAGATGATGCGCTGAACTTCGGCGGTCAGCAGCAGGAGTTGTGGTGCGAAGGGGGGGAAGTCGCGTTCATCAAAACGATGATTTCCGAAAGCCAGGCTTTTGGCCGTCAGGTCATGTGGTTTACCACGCTGGTGTCACGCGGCGAAAACCTGCCGCCGCTCTATCGTGCGCTGACTGACGTGGGAGCGGTCAAGGTGGTGAAAAAAGAGATGGCCCAGGGGCAAAAGCAGAGCCGCTTTATTGCCTGGACCTTTATGGACGACGACCAGCGCCGTCGTTTTAGCGCGCGTAAGCGCTAGAGCGTCGGCTCGCCGGGTGGCCGCGACGGCGGTGTGGCCGGTGTTGTGGCTGCCGCTGGCGCGGCGGGCAGAAACTGCCAGGTCTGCACCGGTGGACGAACGCCCGCCAGGTCGAAATGTTTTTTCACCTGACTGTCCAGCGCGAAGCGAACCGTCCACTGCTTCAGCGGCAGCGTGGTAAACGATACCCGTAGCGTAAATGCCGTGTTGGTTAATCCGACAATCCCGGCAAACGACGGCTCACCAATAATCAGCCCACGAACGTCCTCGGTTTCCATTACCGCAGCGACCGCCTCTTTCAGCGCCTGATTGGCCTTATCAGCATCTTCATGACGATCCACATCGTAATTGGCGACCACCGAGCCAATGCCGCGGACAAAGTTGGCAAAGGTGGTGATCGATGACCACGGAATAATATGATACGCCCCGGTGTCCTGGCGTACGCCAACGGAGCGAATCGACATGCGTTCTACCGTACCGGTTAACGGCCCGATGGTCACCAGATCGCCCGTATTCATGCCATTTTCAAACTGAATAAAGACCCCGGTAATAATATCTTTCACCAGCGTTTGCGCACCAAAGGAAATTGCCAGCCCCAGCGCCCCGGCCCCGGCCAGCAGTGGGGCGATGTTAACGCCGATTTCCGAAAGTACGATCATGATGGTGATTGTGCTGATGATCACCGCCAGTGCGTTACGAAACAGCGTTAACAGCGTGCGGGTACGCGCGCTGGGGAGAGGACGGCCATGAATATCGGAAGCCAGCCGGTTTTCGATCAGGCTGGCAAGCAGCGTCCAGCCTACTGCGGAGAAAAACAGAATCAGCACGATGCGGATCAGGATATCAACCGTCTTCTCACCGGCGCCGTTGTGCAGCCAGTTCCAGAAATCAAACAGTCCCCAGGCGTTCAGCAGCAGCATGATGGCGACACACACCGTCAGGATCCGCGCCACATTCAATGCCGTAGAAAGCCAGCCGTTGAGCCGCTTTTGCAGTTCGGGATAATTGCGCTGCGTATGCGGGGAGAGGGTAATGGTTTTGGCGATCCAGCGGGTAAACATTCCGGAAACGAAGGCCGCAATGCCGATGATCACCAGACTGCGCACTGTCGCCCCCATCATAAACTTCAGGCTGTTGCCGGGGTCGAACAGGGAGAAGAAAAACAGGACGATGAAATAGGCGCTTGCCAGCCAGTGCCAGACCAGAGCAAAGGCGCGAATAAACAGACTGAAAAAGGCCAGCGATCGTTCCGCAAGATTCAGCAGGTGCTGGGTAATCTCTTTCTTGTTACGAAAAATCAGGTACAGCGCCCACAGCGTAATACACAGCATGATGACCACGTTGGCCATCGCACCGACCTGTACGTTTACCTGATTGGAAATAATCGGAACAGCGACGATCAGGCCATAGCCAATCAGACTGCTCAGCGAACTCAGTCGCCGGTTCCAGTAGCGGGCGCTGGCATCCTGAATGGTAAAAGGCCGCAGTTCCGCCACGTTCGGACAGAAGATCAGTCGCAGAATGGCTTTGAAAAATTCGATCAGGGCAAAGGCGTTCAGAAACAGTCCTTGTTGAAACGCGATGGTGCGACTGCCCGCGTTCAGCCTGTCGCTCAACAACTGACCGACAAACAGGGTAAGCGCCAGCAGAAGCAGATCAATAATAAAGGCGCCAACGATCATTGCCGGTAGCTGGAGCCAGTTGCTGCGCTCGCGGTTCTTCTTCCGCGCCCAGTTTCCCATTTTACGGTACAACGGCAACATACACAGACGAATCAACCAGTAGAAGCCGAACACTGCAGCGGCCAACATCAGAAAGTGACTGAGGGCATTACTGAAGGTCTGGCTGTTAAAGGGCTTGTGTGGCGCATCGGTGATGTTGCGATAGAGTTGGGCAAAGCGGCCAGACAGGGCTTCGCCGTAATGGCGGCTGAGATCGGTAACGTTCTCCAGTACCGTTTTTTCCTCCACAACCACCGGCGGGGTGATTTTAGGCACCGGTTCCGGCGGTGGCGTGGCGGCAACGGTACGCAACTGGTCAATCAATTCTTTGCGCGATGTCTCATTTTCCAGTACGTCGGCCAGCGCTCCGTAGGCCGCTTTCTTTTGCTCGACATCAGGTTCGGGCGCAGGTGTTGTTTGCGCGTCAGCATCAGCGCCGGTTGTGACACCGGGAATGGTTACCGCCTGGGCTGGTGCGCCCAGCAGGCAAAAGAGGATGAACAGGATCCACCGCATGACTCCTCCAGTGAGAAAACAGAACAAAGAGATAAGTATAGTGGCTGGAGGCGCGGCGATTCGAAATGGGAAGAGTCGTAGAGAAACCTCCCTTCCAGATGGAAGGGAGGCAGACCGTCAGGAAACGTGCTGCAAGAACTCCTGCAAACGCTGGCTTGGCGGGTTTTCAATCAGGGTTTGCGGATTACCGTCCTCGGCAATACGGCCCTTATCGATGAAGATCAGGCGTGAGGCGACTTTTTCGGCAAAGCCGATTTCGTGCGTAACGATGACCATCGTCATCCCTTCTTCCGCCAGATCCTGCATCACTTTCAGTACTTCGTGGCGCAGTTCCGGATCGAGCGCAGAGGTCGGTTCATCAAACAGCATCATCTTCGGCTTCACCGCCAGGGCGCGGGCAATCGCCACACGCTGCTGCTGACCGCCGGAAAGCTCAGACGGGTAGTGGTGAGCGCGCTCGGCCAGACCCACTTTCGCCAGCAGCTCTTTTGCCTGCTTCTCGGCAGCGTCTTTCTTCGTCCCACGAACGCGCAACGGGCCAAACATGACGTTTTCCAGCGCGGTCAGATGAGGGAAAAGATAGAACTGCTGGAACACCATCCCGGCTTCCTGACGGATCAGACGCTCGTCGACCTTCGGGTCGTTGACCTTTAGCCCATCAACGATCAGATCGCCGGAGGTAATCTCTTCGAGTTTATTTATGCAGCGCAACAACGTGGATTTACCGGAACCCGATGGCCCGATAATCACCACCACTTCGCCCTGCTTAATGCTCAGATCAATGTTATGCAGCACCTGGGTCGGGCCAAAATGCTTTGAGACGTTTTTAAATTCAATCACAGGATTTTCATCCTTCTTTCCAGACTACGAAGCACGATGTTCAGGACTTGCGTGATGATGAGGTAAATAACACCCACCGCGGTCCAGATTTCCAGGGCACGGAAATTGCCGGCAATAATTTCCTGACCGCTGCGGGTCAGTTCCGCCGCGCCGATGACGATAAACAGCGATGTATCTTTGATACTGATGATGAGCTGGTTACCGAGCGAAGGCAGCATACGACGCAGCGCAAGTGGCATGATCACATGACGGATGGTTTCCCGACGGGAAAGACCCAGCGCCAGACCCGCTTCGCTAAATCCTTTATGGATCGACAGGACCGAACCACGGGTGATTTCCGCGATATAGGCTCCGGAGTTAATCATGATCGTGATAACGGCGGCGCTGAAGGTGTCGATGCGCAAGTCCGGGAAAGCCATCGGCAGGGCGAAATAGATGTACATCACCTGGACGACGATCGGCGTGCCGCGGATGACTTCAATGAAGACGAGAGAGACGTGATTGGCGATCCAGCCGCCATAAGTTCGGGCTAAACCCGCCAGCAAGCCGATGATGATCCCGCCAGCCAGACCGAGGATGGAGATCCACAGGGTCATTTTGGCGCCCTGAAGCAGGATCGGAATGGCGGGCCAGATGGCGCTCCAGTCAAACTGCATATGTTGTTCCTGTTACCGTGGTGAAAAAAAATCAAATGCCCGGTACGCTTAGCGCCTCCGGGCAACATCTGAAGGCAAAGCCATTATTATTTAGGTTCAGTACCGAACCATTTTTTGTAGATTTCGTTATAAGTACCGTTGTCACGCAGCGTTTTCAGCGCGCCATTCACTTTCTCGCGCAGTTCGTCGCTGCCTTTCGGGAATGCGATACCGTACTGCTGCGCTTCCAGTGATTCACCCACCGCTTTGAACTGGCCGTTACCTGCGGTTTTGATGAAATACAGGATGTTCGGCGTATCGTGCAGAACCGCGTCTGCGCGGTTGGTACCCAGTTCCATGTAGGCGTTATCGATGTTCGGGAACTGACGCAGATCTTTCGTTTTGATGTTGGCTTTGGCGTAATCAACGGAGCCAGTACCGCTCTTCACCGCGACCACTTTACCGTCCAGATCTTTTACGCTTTTTACGTCGTTGTTGTTGGTTTTCACCATCACTAACAGACCGCTTTTGTAGTAACCGTCAGAGAAATCGATCGCTTTTTTGCGCTCGTCAGTAATGGTGATGCCCGCCAGCGCCAGGTCAACGTTTTTGGTTTGCAGCGCCGGGATAATGCCGCTGAAATCCATCGGTTTCAGTTCATAATCCAGCTTCAGTTCTTTTGCTACGGCGGCCCACAGGTCCACATCAAAGCCAACGTATTTGTCACCCTGTTTGAATTCAAACGGCACGAACGCGGTGTCAGTTGCGACAACCAGTTTCTTATCCGCGGCATGAGAGGACACCGCAAAAGCCAGAGCAAGTGCTGCCAGTGAAACTTTTAATACAGACTTCATAGCATTTCCTTTTTTATCCACGGGGCGATCCCCTGCGAGAACGATAAATGTAATGAAAAAATCGTGCCAGTTTTGCAACCCCTTGTTTTAACAAGAGGGGACTGCACGCTTGTGCACAGGTCTCGGAGCAAAACTCGCTTTTTGCACCATTCTGGGGCACTGATTTAGTGCAGCCTGGAGGGGGCGTGAACGGTCTGCCTATTTAGCGCAAAGATCGTTGATAAAACAATCTTTCGTTAACGATTGTGTGAGGTGATTATTACAAATATTTTACTTTACGACGGAGTGGTGACGATGTGGTGCACCATAAAAGTGCAAAACCCCCGCCGTGGCGAGGGTAGTAGAGGGAATACTTATGAGGCGATTATTCGATGTTGGATTCGATGAACCACAGGAATTTGTCGAGATCGCGGGATGCGGCGGTAAAGATATCGGCGGTATCTTCGTCTTTCGCTTCGCTGATGGCTTTACGCACATCGTTAGCGACGACAGCATAACGGTCTGCCAGTTCTTTCAGATGATCCTGAACGGTATGGATGTCCAGCGGATAGCTTTTCAACGGCGTTTTGCTATTAATAACCTGCGTAGTCCCCAACGCCACACCGCCCAGCTGTACGGCACGCTCTGCCATGGTATCGAGATGGTCGGTCAATGCCGTACGGAAGCCATCCAGCATCTCATGGACGGCAATAAAATTAGCGCCACGCATATTCCAGTGGGCCTGCTTGGTGATCAGTGACAGGTCGATAAACTGGATCACCTGACGATTCAGCAACTCAACCGTTGCTTTCTTATCGCTGTCAGAGACATCGTTGCGGGTATAAAGCAGATTGGACGCTTTTGTTTTTACCAATTTAGCGGTACTCATAATTTCATATCCTCTTGATGTTATGTCCCAGTAATTTACGAGATTCAGTATAGCACCGGTTATGATTCCTGCTTTTCTGGCTCTGCCTATCGCTTTAATAGTATTTAACACCATCGGTATTTAATTGCATTACTATTCATGTAGTTGCGCAAGAGTTAGACCAGCGGTAACAATATTCTGATGCCGACATGAGAAGGCGGATAAATAGTCGGTACGGGGCAGATAGACGGTGGGGAAATATCAGGAAAATACAGGGAAAACAGCGGGAAGATATTCTGCATGGTTATGCAACCATGCAGAAATGTAAAATTAATTTACATCAACCTCTTTTATTTTGCTTTCCCGTCGAATGGTTAACGTCGAGCCCATCGAGGCGGCAATGATCGCGCCAAGCGCCAGCAACTGGACAAACGTGAGCGTTTCGCCCAGAAACAGGATACCTGCCAGTGCGGCCAGTGCGGGTTCCATACTCATCAGCGTGCCAAAGGTGCGCGTAGGCAGACGGGTTAAGGCAATCATCTCCAGCGAGTAGGGGAGCGCCGTCGACAGTACCGCAACCGCCAGACCCAGCGGAATGACAGACCAGTGCCAGAGCGCTTCCCCGGCCTGCACAGCCCCAAGTGGGACGAAAACCAGAGCCGCAATCAGCGAACCTATCGCGACAGTGGCCGGGCCGTGCTCAGCGCCGGCGCGTTGTCCGCTGAGAATATAGATAGCCCAGCAGGCGCCTGCGCCCAGTGCCATGGTGGCGCCGAACAGGTCGACATGCGAAACGTCCTGACCCAGCGGCAGCAGGAACCAGAGTCCGAGAACCGCCAGTACCACCCAGATAAAATCAACGGGGCGTCGCGAAGAGAACAGGGCGACCGCCAGCGGCCCGGTAAACTCCAGCGCGACAGCGATCCCCAGCGGGACCGTCTGAATCGACAGATAGAAGAGGTAGTTCATTCCCCCGAGCGACAGGCCGTAAAAAAGCAGCGGCAGACGCTGCTCTTTGGCAAACCGCAGACGCCATGGCTTGAAGAAGACAATAAGAATCAGCGTGCCTAACGCCAGACGGAGAGCGGTGACACCGGGCGCGCCAACCAGCGGAAACAATGATTTTGCCAGCGATGCGCCGCTCTGGATTGAGGCCATGGCAATAAGCAGTACTAAAACAGGCAGCCAAACTGGCGTTTTACGTGACGACCCTGGCATCCGTTCTCCCGACATAACTGTAGATACACGCCATCCAGCAACTTGCCTGATTTGTGTATAGAAAAGTAAAAGAGGCAGTGTAATGGAAATAACCATCTACGGTTGAGTCTTCGTTGAAAAAAAATTTCTGGAAAGCCGTAAAATGGCGGCAAATTGATGGATTAATGCGCTGGCAGATTAGGAATAATCTGGATGAATGTCCTTTATTATGCGCGTAATAATGGGGCAAATATCTGGAAAAGTGATGTTAATTGAAAGAGATAGCGGTTGATGGAAACGTTCTGTTACATGAAATTGCCCGTTAGACATCACTAATCGCAAAGAGTTTCTCATCAATTTTTGATATATTTAACACTTAGGATTTATTTGAAGCACATTTGAGGTGGTTATGAAAAAAATTGCATGTCTTTCAGCACTGGCCGCTGTTCTGGCTATCTCCGCAGGTTCCGCTGTCGCTGCAACGTCTACCGTTACCGGTGGTTATGCTCAGAGCGATGCTCAGGGCGCGGCGAACAAAATGAACGGTTTCAACCTGAAGTATCGCTATGAGCAGGACAACAACCCGCTGGGCGTAATCGGTTCCTTCACTTACACCGAAAAAGATCGTACTAACGGTGCAGGCGATTACAACAAAACTCAGTACTACGGCATCACTGCTGGTCCGGCTTACCGTCTGAACGACTGGGCAAGCATCTACGGTGTTGTGGGTGTGGGCTACGGTAAATTCCAGGACACCAACTACCCGACGCATAAAGATGACACCAGCGATTATGGTTTCTCTTATGGCGCAGGTGTGCAGTTCAACCCGATCGAAAACGTTGCTCTGGACTTCTCTTACGAGCAGAGCCGTATTCGTAGCGTTGACGTTGGCACCTGGATTGCAGGCGTCGGTTACCGCTTCTAATCACGTCAGTGATATAAAAAATCCGCCTCAAGGGGCGGATTTTTTTTGGATGTATTTCAATAGGTTATCGCGATTTGGTGCTAAAGATATCGGTTCCCAGGTGGTTATAATCCACCTTCTGCAATTTGAAATTGGTGATATACACCGGCCCGGCTTTCTGTTCAGAGATAAACCGGTACTTCATCTTAATCTCTTTTGCGCTGATCCCTGTCCACTGTGAGAAAAAGCCAAGGAAGTCGTTGGCGGAGCGCCGCGCTTTGATGACTTTATGCGCTTTGTCATCGCTGGAGAGCACCATAAACGGGACCTGAAAGTTTTGCTGGAACTGGTCGTCATGCGCCAGATACTGCACTTCCTTCCCGCGCTCTTTAAAGGCGAGACCGTGATCGGAGAAATACGCCAGCGAGAAACTGTCGCCGCTGTTGCGGAGCTGATCGTACAGTTTTCGCAGCAGGTCGTCGGTCTGAGTCATGGTATAGAGATAGCAGGAGGTTTCTTTCGACTGGACGAACGTGTCGTACTTGCCTTTTGTCCGATCGCAGGCCTGTGGATGAGACCCCATCAGATGCAGGACAATCAGCTGCGGCTGGGTGCGTTCCGTTTCCAGCACCTGTGCGGTCATTTTTAACAGCGCCTCGTCCTGGGTGTTTTTGTCCGCCTCGAAGTCACCGTTTTTAAGAAAATGCACTTCATCAGCCCGCTTTGCGATACTGGCGATAGCGGTATCGTATTCGCCGATTTGTCCCTGATTCGAGAACCACCACGTCTGGAAACCGGCGCGGTTTGCCAGCGTGACAAAGTTGTCCTGATACTGCGGCTTATCATCAACGACCCGGTTGAGGGTCAGCCCGAGCGATTTTTGCGTTGACCCGCTGGCCGCGACGTAATCGGCAAACAGGTAGCCGTTAACGCTGCTGGCAAACGGAGTGTTATCCCAGTGACCGCCAAACGCCCCCAGCGCATCACGACGAGCGCTTTCACCGATCACCACCACATAGGTGTGATATTTCGGCTTCACGGCGGTGACAGTCCAGGTGTCTTTCATGCTGGCTAACTTCGCCATGCGCTCCTGCTCGTCAATAACTTCATTGTTATTGACGATGACGTCTTTGGCGAAACGGAACACCGGATAGCCGGTATCCTTTAATTTAAACACGCCGCCCCAGGCCAGGTTCTGTACGGGGGTGACAAAAAAAGCCACGACGCTGAACAGCAGGCACAGGCTGTCATATTTATTCCAGCGTTTCTTCTCTTCGTCAGGTTTGCGACGCACGGCGATCACGCCAAGAGCAAAGATAAACACCCCCATCAGGTAATTATACCAGGGGAAAATCGTCAGGATTTCCGTGGACTCTTCCATATTTGTCGAGTGCAGAGCCAGCAGCGTATTAAAGTTTGGCGATCCGTAGGCCTGGCCGAAAGGAAAGTAACAGGCGGCGACCAGCGAACACACGCCGATCAGCACCTTCTGCGCTTTCGGCGCGCTCCGCCAGAGCAACTGCAATATGCAGGTAAAGGCAAGGGTATACAGCAGACTAAACGGATAGCCCAGCGCCAGGTTGATCAGCAGCGACTGCAAAACATAAAAGCCAGTCCACGGGCTAAGGGCCCGGCTGCGAGCAAGAAGTGAGTCTTTGACGGTTAAATTCATATGCCACTATCGTAAAAACGCCATGTGCTTACCCTGGCGCCAAGGGTCATTACCTGCTGAGAGTGCGTGAAGAGGGAAAGAGGTCCGCATCTGCGAGCCGCAAGTTAGGCAGGGCTGCAAGAAGATAGAGCGTGTGAATGTGAAGGTCAACGGGCAGACAGAAATTGTTTTGCGAAGGGGTTAGCAAATCCGACAAAAAGAAGGGCTATTTTGACATAGGCAGAAGTGTAACGGCCGTAGATGACAGCCAGATGACGCGGCGTACCGCGACGCCGCGTTATTTATCCGAGGGCTTATCCTGCTCAGGTTTGCTGTTGATCATATCGCACAGCATTGAGAGCAGCATTAACCGGACTTTAAAGGGAGAGTGGCTAAACACGCGCATACACCTCTTAAACTCGTTCATATTGACCTCCTGACGTTCTGGTCCCTCGATCCGTGAGAGATGACTGCATTACATACAGATATAGCACAGGCTATATTATATAGCTATTGCTAAAACGTTAATTTTTTGTGCCTGGGCAACTCTGGTTTACAATGGACGCTCTCCAATTAGATGCTGTTAACGCGTCACAGGAATGAGGAAGCAGAATGAGTCGTCGCGCAGGTATGCCAACAACAAAAAAAGTGACGCAGTTAGTGAACGTTGAAGAACACGTCGAAGGGTTTCGTCAGGTGAGAGAGGCGCATCGGCGTGAGCTGATTGACGACTATGTTGAGTTGATTTCTGATCTGATTATCGAAGTCGGTGAAGCGCGTCAGGTGGATATGGCGGCCCGGCTCGGGGTGTCCCAACCCACGGTGGCGAAGATGCTCAAACGCCTGGCCTCGGTGGGATTGATCGAAATGATCCCCTGGCGCGGCGTTTTCTTAACCCCGGAAGGGGAGAAGCTGGCGCAGGAAAGCCGTGAGCGCCATCAGATCGTGGAGAACTTCCTGCTGGTGCTGGGGGTGAGCGCTGAGATAGCCCGTCGCGATGCTGAGGGGATGGAGCATCATGTCAGTCAGGAGACGCTGGACGCATTCCGGCTGTTTACCGAACAACACGGAACTTCCGTTGAATGAACCTGCCTTTATTGCGGGCGTTGAAACGCGACCGTTTTTTTCAGCTATTGATTGTCGTTGGCGTGGCGTTGAGTCTGTGGGTGCCGTTCACGCCACGGACGTGGCCTGGCGCTATTGACTGGCACACCATTATCATCCTGAGCGGCCTGATGTTGCTGACTAAAGGCGTGGAGCTTAGCGGCTATTTCGATGTGCTGGGACGTAAAATGACCCGCCGCTTTGCGACTGAGCGCCGTCTGGCGATGTTCATGGTGCTGGCAGCGGCGCTGCTTTCCACTTTTCTGACCAACGACGTCGCGCTCTTTATCGTCGTGCCACTTACTATCACCCTGAAGAAATTGTGCGCAATACCGGTCAACCGGCTGATTATTTTTGAAGCGCTGGCCGTGAATGCTGGCTCGCTGTTAACGCCCATCGGCAACCCACAAAACATTTTGCTGTGGGGGCGTTCTGGTCTCTCATTTTTTGCCTTTATCAGCCAGATGGCGCCGCTTGCCGTTGCGATGATGGTGACGCTGCTGGTCGTGTGCTGGTTCTGCTTCCCTAATAAGCCGCTGTCGTACCACACCGGCACGCATGCGCCGCAATGGCAGCCGCGACTGGTATGGGGGTGTCTGGGGCTGTACCTCGTTTTTCTGACGGCGCTGGAGTTCAAACAAGAGCTGGTAGGGCTGGCGATTGTCGCGCTGGGGTTTCTGTTACTGGCGCGGCGTGTGGTGTTGAGCGTTGACTGGACGCTGTTGCTGGTGTTTATGGCGATGTTTATTGATGTTCATCTACTGACGCAACTGCCGGCGTTGCAGGGAACGTTAAGTCACGTCGGCTCGCTGTCTGAACCCGGCCTGTGGCTGACGGCAATTGGCCTGTCGCAGTTTATCAGCAATGTTCCCGGCACCATCTTACTGCTGAATTACGTGCCTCCGACCGTGCTGCTGGCATGGGCGGTCAACATCGGTGGATTTGGTTTGTTGCCGGGATCGCTGGCGAATTTGATTGCGCTACGGATGGCAAACGACCGACGCATCTGGTGGCGCTTTCATCTCTATTCACTGCCGATGCTGGTGTGGGCGGCGTTGGTGGGGTATGGGCTGTTACTGCTGAGATAATACCAATTAAAATCAACAAAAAAGGGCGGAAAAATTATCCGCCCTTTATATTGTCCAGATTCGTATCAATTCAGACGAACAGGCATCCCTGAACGGTTCTGAATCGCTTGCTCTACCACGTTCTGGTCAACATCGGCCTGATTGGTGATGTTCTGAATGCTCTTCGACAGGGTAATCGGTACGATTTCGCCGCCTTCAAACTGCGCTTCAGTCGTCGACAGTGGGTTGTGAACTTCGATGTAACGGCTGCCATCAGGCTCAGTGGTTGCTTTTACCGGCTCATCGATAAACTGTACGCGCGTGCCAACAGGCACATTCTGGAACAGGAATTTGATGTCTTCGTTACGCAGACGCACGCAACCGTGGCTCACGCGCAGGCCGATACCGAAGTTGGCGTTGGTGCCGTGAATGGCGTACAGACGCCCAATGTACAGCGCGTACAGACCCATCGGGTTATCCGGACCTGCCGGAACAACGGCAGGCAGCGGTTCACCTGCGGCACGATATTCAGCGTGCATTTTCGCGGTTGGCGTCCAGGTCGGACCGGCTTTCTTACGTTCTACTTTGGTGGTCCAGTTGATAGGCGTGTCTTTACCTAACTGACCAATACCGATAGGCAGGACGATCACCGTATTGGTGCCTTTCGGGTAGTAGTACAGACGCATTTCCGCGCTGTTAATCACGATACCTTCGTGCACGGTGTCCGGCAGAATCAACTGCTGCGGAATATTCAGCACGGTGCCGCCTTTCGGCAGGAAGGTATCCACGCCCGGGTTGGCTTCCAGCATGTTGGAAAGTCCCATCTGGTATTCAGCAGCAAAATATTCCAGCGGCTGCGTGTTACCTTCCGGGATGGTGATCACCTGATTCTGACCAATGACGCGACTACCATCCGTTGGCAGAGGATAGGTGACAGCGGATGCGGTACTGCAAAAGCCGACGACCGCGAGTGCTGCCGCGAAAAACGTTGTTAATTTCATATTCATGTTATGCGAGATTCATTGCCTGGCAGGCTGTTGGGTTGAGAATTCTGTAGTGTTGGGAGCGCATTATATGTGCATTCCTGTTAACAGGGAATTCAGATGTGTACGAAATCACATTTTTTTCCTGTTACCCCAGTGTAGTCGTTGGCGACGAGGCGCGATCTTATTTCAGACTTGTGGCATAATACGCGGTTTGTCACATATTCTTTAGGATACGTCCGTGTTAGTTTCCAGCAACGTCACCATGCAGTTCGGCAGTAAGCCGCTGTTCGAAAACATTTCCGTCAAATTTGGCGGCGGCAACCGTTACGGCCTGATTGGCGCCAACGGTAGCGGTAAATCCACCTTTATGAAAATTCTCGGCGGCGACCTTGAGCCGACGCTGGGTAACGTTTCTCTCGATCCCAACGAGCGTATCGGTAAGCTGCGCCAGGATCAGTTTGCTTTTGAAGAGTTCACGGTGCTCGATACGGTGATCATGGGCCACGGTGAACTGTGGGAAGTGAAGCAGGAGCGCGATCGTATCTACGCCTTGCCGGAGATGAGCGAAGAGGATGGCTACAAGGTGGCCGATCTGGAAGTGAAATACGGCGAGATGGACGGTTACTCGGCTGAAGCGCGCGCCGGTGAACTGCTGCTTGGCGTTGGTATTCCGGTAGAGCAGCACTACGGTCCGATGAGCGAAGTCGCTCCTGGCTGGAAGCTGCGTGTCCTGCTGGCCCAGGCGCTGTTTTCCAATCCGGATATTCTGCTGCTCGACGAACCGACGAACAACCTGGACATCGATACCATTCGCTGGCTGGAGCAGGTGCTGAACGAACGTGACAGCACTATGATCATCATTTCGCACGACCGTCACTTCCTGAACATGGTGTGCACGCACATGGCGGATCTCGATTACGGCGAACTGCGAATTTATCCGGGGAACTACGACGAATATATGACCGCCGCGACGCAGGCGCGCGAACGTCTGCTGGCGGATAACGCCAAGAAAAAAGCGCAGATTGCCGACCTGCAATCCTTCGTCAGCCGTTTTAGCGCCAACGCCTCTAAATCTCGTCAGGCGACGTCTCGTGCCCGTCAGATTGATAAAATCAAACTCGATGAAGTGAAGGCATCCAGCCGTCAGAACCCGTTTATCCGCTTCGAGCAGGACAAGAAACTGTTCCGTAACGCGCTGGAAGTGGAAGCGATCAGCAAAGGTTTTGATAACGGTCCGCTGTTTAAAGGCGTGAACCTGCTGCTGGAAGTCGGTGAGAAACTGGCGGTACTGGGGACCAACGGCGTGGGTAAATCGACGCTGCTGAAAACGCTGGTGGGCGATCTGGACGCCGACAGCGGTACCGTGAAATGGTCGGAGAACGCGCGCATTGGTTATTACGCGCAGGATCACGAATATGAATTCGAAAACGATCTGACGGTCTTCGACTGGATGAGTCAGTGGAAGCAGGAAGGCGATGACGAACAGGCGGTGCGCAGCATCCTTGGTCGTCTGCTGTTCAGCCAGGACGACATCAAAAAGCCAGCTAAGGTGCTGTCGGGTGGTGAAAAGGGTCGCATGCTGTTCGGTAAATTGATGATGCAGAAACCAAACATTCTGGTCATGGATGAACCGACTAACCACCTCGATATGGAATCCATCGAATCGCTGAACATGGCGCTGGAGATGTATCAGGGTACCCTGATCTTCGTTTCTCACGACCGTGAATTTGTGAGCTCGCTGGCGACCCGCGTGCTGGAAATCACCCCAGAGCGCGTGGTGGACTTCAGCGGTAACTACGAAGACTACCTGCGCAGTAAAGGGATCGACAACTAATTTCCCGTCGTCTTTCACGCTGCAGATGCGTTGGCTTCACCTGTTCACCCCGGTCACTTACTTATGTAAGCTCCCGGGGATTCACAGGTTTGCCGCCTTCCTGCAGCGCGAAATACTTAGGGAAAGGAGGCGTGCTCCTGTTCCCTCTCCCCGTAGGAGAGGGTTAGGGTATCAGCCCGCACTACACCACCCATTCACTCTCTTCAACGCCATTCACCAACAGCGTGCGTCTTTCGCCTGCCGGTAACGACACCTTCAGCGCTTTCCACGCCGGACGATAATCCCCGCGGGCGTTCACCTTCAGGTTAATGGTTGCGCCGTCGCATTGCATTTCCCACTCCACCCACAGCGCATTGCCGTTCTGGTAGCCCCAGCTTTCGCCATCGTCTTCAAACAGCATTCCGGTGGTCGTGCCGACGCCCTTCACCGGGAACAGCTTCAGCTCGCGGGTGTTGTCTTTTTCAGCGGACACATGGGTAATACGCTCGCTTAACGGCAGACCCGCCCCGGCGCGTACCAGCAGCGGCAGTTTTTCCAGCGGCGCATCGCGGGTGATCCACTGACCGCCAGAGAACCACTCGTGAGTGTAAAAATCGTACCAGCCGGTTTCGTTATCCGGCAGCCAGACGCGGCGCTCACGCTGACCCGCTTCTACCACGCTTGCCACCAGCAGGTCGCGGCCTAGCAGGAAGTCATCGCATTCTTCAAAGGTCTGCGCGTCATGCTCGTGGTCGAGGAACGTCGGACGTAGCATCGGTTCGTCATCGGCATGCGCCTGCCAGAGCAGGGTGTAGAGATAGGGCAGCAGCCGATAACGCAGCACTATCGCACTGCGAATGGCTGGCGTCACGCCCGGATACATCCATGGCTCGTTCACCGTATGATCGTCATTCCACGAGTGAATGGTAAAGCGTGGATGCATCACCCCATTCTGTACCCATCTTACGAACAGTTCGGCGTCGGGTTTATCGCCAGAGAATCCGCCGACATCGTGACCGACGTTGAACAGCCCGGAAAGACTCATTCCCAGCCCCATGCGGGTGTTATAACGCAGAGTATCCCAACTGGTGCGGTTATCGCCGCTCCAGGTCTGAACGTAACGTTGCATACCGGCGCAACCCGAGCGGGAAATCAGATACGGTCGCTTATCCGGGGCAAAACGCTGTTGCGCTTCCAGCGAGGCGCGCATCATCAGTAACGGCATCACCGGGCGAATGTGTTTGATGGCAATTTCCTTGCCAAAGCCGTAACAGCGCGCTTCGCCGTCCCACACTTCGAACTCGTTGTTATCGTTCCAGGTGGAGTCGATGCCCATCTCCAGCAGTTGCGTCGTCACACCGTTCTGCCACCACTGAATGGTCTCCGGGTTGGTAAAGTCGAGGTGCGATCCTTCGTCATCCCAGAAACTGGAACGTTCCGGTGAATCGGTTTCTGAATCACGAATAAACAGGCCGCTTTCCGCGACGTCGTTATAGCGAGGATGATCCTGCAACAGACAGGGCTTGATGTTGGCAGCAAGCTTCAGCCCGGCATCGTGGAATGCCTGACTCATCACTTTAGGTTGCGGCACTTTGTCGTAGTTCCAGTTAAAGACATAGCGCTTACCGTTAATTGAGGTATATCCCGACGAGAGCTGGAACGAGTCGCACGGAATCGCGTGTTCTTCACACAGTCGGATAAAGTTCATGAGCTGGTTTTGCGCGTCCGGCGCGTCGGTATAGTGCATCGTGGAACCGCTGTACCCCAGACTCCACTTCGGCCCGAATAGCGTTTTCCCGGTCAGGCGCACAAAAGCTTTAGTGACGTCCAGGACCCGTTTGCCGGTAAACAGGTAGTAATCAATATCGCCTGCTTCCGCCTGCCAGCGGCGATAAGCGGTGTGATAATTATCGATCTCGTTCCCCAAATCCAGCCAGCAACTGCTCAGGTTGTCGTAAAACAGGCCGTAGCTCACGTCGTCGCGGCGGGTGAGAGTGAACGGGATGTGTTTATACAGCGGGTCGGTGCTCACGGCGTTGTAACCCATCGCATCCAGATTACGCATTTCATAGCGCTTATCGTTACGCTGCAGATCGCCGGCTTTTTCACCCAGACCGTAAAAACGTTCATCTTTACGCCGACTCAGGTAATGCGCCACGCCGTCACCGTGGGCGTTCAGAAGGTAGGCGCTGGTGGCGCGATCGTTGACCAGCGACTGCCAGGCGCCGGCATCGTTACGATATTCCCACTCCAGCCACAGTGGTTGATGGACGGTGACGCGCAGTTGGTGGGTCGACACCGTCACGCTATCGTCCTGCTGTGAAAGCGTCCAGTCCGGGCAACTGAAACCGCTGATGTCGTCGCGGTGCCGACCTTCCCACGGTACGTCTTTTTCAGGCGCGATGCTCCAGGTTCGGTCCAGCGCCAGTTCACCTTTGCGTTTGATCAGCACACGGAAGAGATTTTCTTCCAGTACGTAAAGACACAGACGGTGCTGTTTATCCACCACCAGTTCAAGGTGAGTGGCCGATTGTTTATCAAGGGTCCAGTTTTTCAGGGTTTTCATATGCAATACATCCACGATCAGGCGCGCTTGGCGCGACGTTCAGCAATAAATGCCACCAGGAAAACAGCGCCAATCAGGTCAAAGAAACCCATGGCAATGAAGAGGGGGTTAAAGCCGATTTTGTCAGCCGTAACACCAATCAAAAGAGAGAACAGGAAGCTGGCGATCCACGCCGCCGAACCGCGCATACCGTTAACGGTGGCCATCTGACCTTTATCAAACGACTCGACAACGAGCGCACTCAGCATGCAGGAGATGATCTGATGTCCGAAGCCGCCAATAGAGATCAGGATAATGGTGATATACGGGTCGCGGGTAATGACCACAATGGCCAGAGAGATCATCAGGAACGCGCCCGTCACGGAACTGGCTACGACCGAGTTAACGCGGGAGCAGCCGAACCAGCGGGTATACAGACGCGTCAGGTAGCCACTCGCTACGCTGCCGAGATCGGCGGCCAGGAACGGTAGCCAGGCAAACATCGCGATCTGCTTCAGATCCATACCGTGTTCTTTGGCGAGATACAGCGGCACCCAGAAGCTCAGTACGGCCCAGGCAGGCTCCGCCATAAAAGCCGGGATGGCGATACCATAGAATCGTTTGTTTTTTGAGACGGTTTTTAACGCTGTCAGGAAAGGCAGCTTGACGGCTGGTGGTTCGTTATCCTGCTTAATAAAGTCCAGTTCATCTTTACTCAGATTCGGATGCTGTTCCGGGTTGTGATAGAACGCCCACCACAGGACGACCCACACCAGCGCCAGCACACCGGTAAACATAAACGCACCCTGCCAGCCAAACGAGGCGTGCGCGAAGTAGATGATAGGCGGCGCGAGCATCGCGCCAATCGAGAAACCCACGCCAGCCCAGCCGGCAGCGACGGGACGCTCTGATTTCGGAAACCATTCGCCGATTGTTTTCGCGTTGGCCGGGGTGGCGGCCGCTTCTGAAGCCCCCATAAAAAAGCGCAGAATCGCAAGGTGCAACCAGCTTCCTGCACCGGCATGAAAAATACACATGAGCGCCCAGATGCCAGCGCAAACCATGAAGCCAATTTTCAAACCAATCACGTCGATCAGCCATCCGCATAACGGCTGGAAAATGGTGTAGGCAATCTGAAATGCGCCGACAATCCACGAATATTGCTCGGTTGTGATGCCCAGGCTCTCTTTCAGTTCCGGTGCCAGAATGCCTAATGAATTTCGGGTGATGTAGTTAACGGTGACGCCGAGTAAAAAAAGTACCAGCACATACCAGCGCAGATTTTTTATGACGCGACGGGGCTTGCTTGTCGCAACCGTATTGTTGATGTCCTGACTCATTTTCTGTCTCCACAAGACGGACGGTAGGGGGATGAATGTTTAAAATGTCATACGGTTATCGCTTTAGTTTTTATTGCGTTAAGCGATGAAGTTGCTATACAACTAGTATGGAAGCTGTATGACAAATTCACCTTAAGGGAGAAAATGGGCGACCAATAGCAGAATTTGTGCAAGCTTTCTCATCAATGCACGCAGTCATCTGCCACTATTCATTCGAAGCGAGTCAGAGCTTCAATTTCAGGTCGTGAAAATTTTTTCATGAGGCAAGTGGAGCAAGATCACAAAATGGATAAAAGGTTAAAAATCAGGGAAATTGCCGCCCGAACGCAGCTCTCGATCAGCACCGTTTCGCGTGTGCTGGCGGGTAAGTCCAACACCAGCGACAACGCCCGGCGTCTCGTGCTGGAATGCGCACGTGAACTGGGGGTGATGGAGGGGATGGCGGCAGGACGTCTGCTACTCAATAGCCTGATGATCTTTGCGCCACAGCGGGCATTTGATGAGCGGTCCGACATCTTTTATTACCGTGTGATCCAGAGTGTGAATAAAGGACTGGCTTCGCACGAAGTCCGGTTGCGCTACTGCGCTCTTGAGGAACATGACAGTGATGCGCAATTGTTTCTGGCGCGAATGAACGAACCGGATACGCATGCCGCTATTTTGCTGGGGATCGACGATCCGCATATTCATGATTTAGCCGTTGATGTCGGAAAACCGTGCCTGTTGATTAACTGTCGCGATCGGCTCATGCGTCTTCCCGTGGTGGCACCCGATCATCGGGCGATCGGTGAACGAGCGGCGGGCTATCTGTTTGAAATGGGGCATCGTGAGGTGATGAACGTTCTCTGCCTGCGCCGATACACAATGGAGCTGCGCTTAGCAGGGATCCGCGATGCGTGGCGGTCACATAACATGAAGTTCACTGACGACCGCGATCTGCTGGTCGCCACAAATTTTAGCGCCAGAGAGACAGAACAACTGGTCAGTGAATGGATCAGCGAGAGAAAAGGGCAAGATTTACCCACCGCCTTTTTAGTCGGGGGAGATTTTATGGCGGCAGGGGTCATCAGCGCGCTGCAAAAACGGGGATTACGTGTCCCTCAGGATATCTCGGTGATGAGTATCGATGGTTTTAATCTGGCGTCGATTCAGGATGTCCCCTTAACAGCAGTTCATGTTCCTCGGGATGAGTTGGGGACAGAAGCAGTGTATATGCTCCAGCAACGTCTGGTGCGCCCGGAGGCGCCAGTCAGTTCGTTGTTACTCAATGGTACGCTTGCGGTACGGGAGTCGGTCCGGCGGATACGTCAGGGGAAACGACGCACCGCCGTTGAACAGGAAGGTCTGTATGATCGTTAACTCATCCCCAGCGCGCGCTTGCCGTGGATATTCAAATCCGCCAGCGTGAAGCGGCCTTCCCAGTCTGTTTCGTAATCCTCTCGCGGGAAATCGCCCGGTGACGCGCCTTTCTCCAGCGCGGCCTTCACGCTGTGCGCATAGGCCAGATTTTTCTCGCACAGCGGGGCGGCGGGAATATACATCACATTGCCCCAGCCCTGCTGATTGTCGACCGGCGCCACGGAGTGAATCACATCGCAATGCCACCAGACGGAATCGCCTGCTTCCAGTGGCGGAATACTGGTAAGCGCCTCAATCAACAAAGGATGCCATTGTTCGGATATCGGCAGTACCCGCCCTGGCGCCACGCCACACAGTTCATCTTCCGGAACATCATCGAGCAAAGGACGTAAAAGCACATAGGCCATGGCTTCCGGAATGGGGACGACATGCAGTAAACCCTGACCGGGCAACATATCCGACAGTGCGGTCCAGCCCTGGAAGGTGCGAAATACTGAACATTTGGTGGTGTTGTCCACCGTATACTCTTCCACTTCCGTACGATGGGCGGCCTGCCACGGATCGTATTCCGCCAGCTTGCCGTTAAACACATTCGCGAAGACGCGCTGATAGGCCGGCAGCAGCCAGCGTTCCAGCGCGCCGGAATCGGTGTGCGCGCCCAGCCCTTTTGACGTGGTTCCCGGTGGACGGCGACGGATCCTGTCTGGGTAGATCACGCTGACATCCGGGTTAAACCACTGCTTGCCCTCGCTTTCAAAGGTCCACAGACGGTTGAGGAACGACTGCACGTTAGCCATCTCTTCACTCTGTCTGGCCTGCATTTGCGCCTGCGACCAGTAGATCGGATAAATCTCCGGACGCGAAGCGGTGAGGGTGCCAAAGAAGTTATCGCCGGGGCCTTTGTACACCTCGTCAAAACGGTTTCTGTCCAGATAGTCCAGCATCGACTGATCCCAGGCCAGCGCCTGCTCACGTGGGAAGTGACCTTTGATGACCGCACAGCCGCGACGTTTGATCTGTTCGCGCTGCTGCGCCGTGACGGTGCCAGCGTTGATATCGGCATACGATAGCTCAGGCCACACCGGGGCGCCCTGTGCGTTAAGTGCGTTGATTTCCGCCACGCGGGTGGCAATGGTATCGCTAATCTGGCTGAAGATCTGTTGGACGTCGCCGAGCTGCGCCCGCAGTTCCTGCTTCATCTGACGGATCGCCGCTTTATGGTCGACCGGTAATGTGTCGCTTGTGAAGGAAAAAGCCATAACCACCTCGCATAACTTTCATTCGAAACTTATTTTTCTTACAGGTGATAATATAAGTTATAAAAAAGTTAATGCAAGTTTAAAATGTTGAGGTGGCAAACAGGGGGGAAGAAAATAAAACCGGAACAGGGTGTTCCGGTTATTGCCGTCACACGTTGAAAGGGGCGGTGTTATCCAGCACGGCCTGAATCACGTTCAGCGCGCCGTCATGGTTATTGTCATCCGTCTGAAAGCGGGCGATTGCTTTGATACTGTCGGTGGCATTCGCCATAGCGAAAGCGTAGTGCGCCATTTTCAGCATTTCTGCATCATTGCCGCTGTCGCCAATCGCCACGACTTCTTTTGGTGAAAGGTTCCACCGTTTCAGCAATCGGCTGATGCCATTCGCTTTGTGCAGCCCGGGAATGATCAGATCGATAAAGCCGAAACCGCTGGTCACGGGTTTCATAATGCCGTCCAGCGCCGTGTGCAGGTGGTCGATAACCAACGGGATCTGCTGGTCTGGCAGATTCAGCGAGAACTTAAACAGCACGTCGTCGATGTCATGATAGTCCTTCACCGGCTTCAGGCGGTGGTAGTGCTTCGACATCAGTGCGACAAAGGGTTCCGGCGCGTTTTCACTGACGTACGCGCTTTGCAGACCGCAGGCCACAAAGTTGAGCTGTTTATCTTTCAGCAATTCGCCCATCACAACCTGAGATTCGTGACGCGTGAGTTCGCCGTGAAAAAGCTGTTTGCCATGCTCAAACACCAGCGCGCCGTTTTCGGCAACGAAAGAGATCTCGTCTTTGAGTTCGGGGAAGAAAGAGATGAGCTGGTAATACTGATTGCCGCTGGCGACGACGAATTCAATGTTGCGTTTTTTTAGCTCATGGTACTGCGCCATAAATCGTGCGTGATCGTACTTTTTGGCGTCATTGAGAAAAGTACCGTCCATATCGGTGACGATAACTTTAACGGTCATATAAAGCTCCTGGCTCAAAACTGCGACCAGAAACATTTTAATAACAATGTGACCTAAAGCACAAATTTATTTCGAATGAAAGCGGTGAAGAGGGACGAGTAGGCCGGATAAGACGCTTTGTGTCGCCATCCGGCCTACGGGGAGAATTACAGCATATGTTCGGTACGGGCGATGATATCGTCCTGCGCGTCCGGTGAAAGTGCAGTGAAGAACGCGGAATAACCGGCGACACGGACCACCAGATCACGGTACTGATCAGGATGTTTTTTCGCCTCCAGCAAGGTTTCGCGCGACACGATGTTGTACTGAATGTGCCAGCCTTTGTGCTCTTCAAAGAAGGTGCGCAGCAGGATCATCAGTTTCTGCTTGTCGGATTCATTTTCCAGCGTTGCCGGGTTCAGCTTCTGGTTTAACAGTACACCGCCCAGAATCGAACCGGTAGGCAGTTTACCGACCGAGCCAATCACCGCCGTTGGACCCAGATGGTCAGTACCGGACGCCGGGCTTGCCCCTTCGGCCAGTGGAGTATGGGCTTTACGCCCATCTGGTGTGGCCATAGTCGCTGCGCCGAACGGCACGTTTGCCGAGATAGACGAGGTGCCCGCGTAATAATTGCCGCCGACCGGACCACGTCCGTAGCGTGGGTTATGGTACTGCTTCAGTTCATCAATATAGGTCTGGTAAGCGCGAGCCAGCAGGGTGTCGACCGTGTCATCATCGTTGCCATACTTCGGCGCGCTGTTGATTAAACGCTGACGCAACTGCTCATGAGTCAGGCCGTCAAAATCATCCGCCAGCGCGGCCGCAAGCTGTTGCTGACCGATGGCCCCCTGTTCAAAGACCAGTTTTTTCACCGCGGCCAGGCTGTTGCCGAGGTTGGCGATACCCACCTGCAAGCCGGATACCCAGTCATACTTCGCCCCACCTTGTTTAATGCTCTTCGCCCGTTCGATGCAGTCATCCACCAGTGCCGAGCAGAGAATATCGTGCACGTTCTCTTCAAGCATGGTGTCGACCACATACTCAATCTCAATCGATTTACGCGTGTAGTAGCGGATTTGCGCATCCCATGCGGCCATCACCTCATCGAAATTGTTGAAGTTACCGGCGGAAAGCGCTTTTTCCTGCGGCAGGAAGACTTTCCCGCTGGTGGCGTCACGACCGCCTTCCAGCGCGGCGAGCATCACGCGGGCAAAGTTGATAAAGCTCATGCCGGTGCAGCGGTAGCCCCACTTGCCGCCGACCGCGGTTTCGATACAGCCGATCGCTGCGTAATCGTAGGCGTCCTGCGGCTCAATTCCGAGTTTGATAAATTCCGGGATGACAATTTCATCGTTGTTAAATGCTGGCATCCCAAAGCCACAGCGGATCACCTGCACGCAGGCGTCGAGGAAGTCATTGCTCATCCCGGCGTGATAACGCACGCTGAGGTTAGGCTGAGTGGAGCGCAGACGACCGCACGATTCAAGGATCGCGTAAGAGAGCGGATTGACCGCATCCATCGGTTGACCGTTAACCAGGCTTTGTCCGCCAATGGTGACGTTCTGATAGAGGGGGCTGCCTGCAGAGGCTTTAGAGTGCGATCCGGAACGGATTTTGTTCACTTCCAGCAGCTTAAGCCAGCAGCTGTGAAGCAGTTCAATGGCGTGTTCGCGGTCCAGCGACTGGTTCAGCTCCACGTCACGGCGGTAGTACGGATAAAGATACTGGTCCATACGCCCGAACGACACCGAGTGACCATTGGACTCAATTTGCAGAATCAACTGGATGAAGTAGCACAGTTGCAGCGCCTGCCAGAAAGTTTGCGGCGGCTGGTGGGCGATCAGATCGCAGTTTTCCGCTATCGCCAGCAGTTCGTTACGACGGCTGATACGCGTCTCTTCACTCGCCATTTTACGTGCCAGTTCGGCGAAGCGGGCGATGTGGTCACTGACGGCAACCAGCACAATATCAATGGCTTTCAGGAACTGCTCGCCATGCAGATCCTCGAGAACAGTCAGGTTAATACGAGAACGGCGCTCTGCGACTTTTTCCCGCAGGCCGTCAATGCCTTTTTCCAGCAGCAGCGGGAAGTTCACCGCCAGGTGTGCGTCACCGGAGGTCATGTTGCCTTCAGCTTTGATAATACCGGTTTCCAGCAACCCTTTTTGCTCATCGGTAAACATGCCGTAGCAGCGGTCCTGAACGGTCTGGCCGCGCCACCACGGGCACACGGCATGCAGGACGCGCTTGTTCTCTTCACTGACCGCAAAACCAGCCCCTGGTCTGTCCGCCAGGTCGTCGATTTCTTTTTCAATCCATGACACGGTGTATTCCGGGAAGATCGGCGCGGCGCGGACTTCGCTTGCCTGGTTACCGATGATCAGCTCGTCGTGTTTGATCCAGATGGTTCGTTGTGCCAGATGATGTGCCAGCGCCAGCGCGCGGCGTACCGGAATCGGCTTGTCCAGATGCTGCTGGTACATTTCAGTGTAATGCTGCGCGCGTTCGGTACAGACCGGTGGTTTGACGATATGCACCAGCGCGGTTTTGTGTGCTTTGATGCGGTCGCTGAGCGTATCCAGTTTCAGTTGGGTCATGGGTTTATCCTCGTAAAGTCGCGGTCAAACCTTTCGTGCAGGCGTACTGCTGCGCAAAGGCGAGCAGATCGGGTGCATCCAGCGGCTTATCCGGCGCGTGGTAGGGTTGGTTGAGCAAGTGGTATTTATTGATGCCCAGCGTGTGGTAGGGCAAAAAGTGGATCTCGCTGACGTGCAGTTCGTCGGCGGCAAAATCGGTAATCGCTTTAATGGCCTCTTCATCCGCGTTAAACCCCTGAACCAGCGGAACGCGGATGATGATTTTTTTCCCGGCAGCGGCGAGCTTTTTCAGGTTTTCCAGCACGCGTGATGCGCTGCCATCCGTCCATTGCTTAAACGGCGCGTCGGCAACGTGTTTCAAATCTGCAAGGAACAGATCGATCCAGGGCAATGAAGGTTCAATGTATTTCCACGGCACATGCAGACAGGTTTCAACTGCGGTATGAATGCCCGCTTCGTGACTGGCTTTAAACAGCGACGCGGCCAGCTCTGGCTGCATAAACGGTTCGCCGCCCGAAAGCGTAATACCGCCACCGCTGCGGTCATAAAAAGGTTTATCGCGCAGAACGGTGGTCATTATTTCATCCACGCTTTTCACCTCGCCGCAGACGGTCAATGCCTGAGTGGGGCAACAATCGGTCAGGCGGGTAAGATGCGCGTCAGTGAGTTTTTCGCGATGGATAAGGAGGCCATTCAGCGCGCGTTCGATGACGCCCGGCGCCGCCTTTACGCAAAGCTCGCAGCCTTCGAGGCACAAACGTGCATCAAACAGCAGATCCTGCGTGCGCGCCCGGCTTTCCGGATTCTGACACCAGCGACAGCCCAGAGAGCATCCTTTAAGGAACACCACGGTGCGGATACCGGGGCCATCGTGTGTAGAATAGCGCTGAATATTGAAAATCATAAACGGCCTCATTTGTTTCGTATAAAGATTAAATAACTTTCGAATGAAAGTTATGTTGACGTGCGTCAACTAACAGAAAGGTTTTGCCGTGGTATCTTTCATTTATGCTAACGAGTCGTTGAGGAATGATTATGGAACTTTATCTGGATACGTCCGATGTTGACGCGGTGAAAGCGCTGGCGCGAGTTTTCCCGCTGGCGGGCGTGACCACCAACCCCAGTATTGTGGCGGCGGGGAAAAAACCGCTGGATGTCTTATTGCCACAATTGCATGAAGCGATGGGAGGACAGGGGCGTCTGTTCGCTCAGGTGATGGCGACAACGGCACAAGGGATGGTGAGCGATGCGCGCAAACTGCGTGGGATCATTGCTGATATCGTGGTGAAAGTGCCGGTCACGGCGGAAGGTCTGGCGGCGATCAAACTGCTGAAAGAGGAAGGCATTCCGACGCTGGGAACGGCGGTGTACGGGGCGGCGCAGGGACTGCTGTCGGCGCTGGCGGGGGCGGAATATGTTGCGCCTTACGTGAACCGCGTAGACGCGCAGGGGGGCGATGGCATTCAGACCGTCAACGATTTGCAGAATTTACTGACGATGCATGCGCCGCATGCCAAAGTGCTGGCCGCCAGTTTCAAAACACCGCGTCAGGCGCTGGATTGTCTGCTGGCGGGTTGTGAATCCATCACCTTACCGCTGGACGTTGCCCAGCAGCTGATTAGCTCTCCGGCTGTTGATGCGGCGGTGGCGAAGTTTGAACACGACTGGCAGAGTGCCTTTGGGCGCACGTCGCTGTAAATTGTAGGTCGGATAAGGCAACGTCGTCATCCGGCAATTCGCGCCATCATTGCCTGATGGCGCTACGCCTTATCAGGCCGGAATCTACTCAGGATGATGCTTCCCCACACACCTCGCAGCCCGGATTACGCATCAGCTTCATTTCGCGGAACTGGCAGGTCATGGCATCGTACATGACGATTTTCCCTGACGCGGGCTGACCATACTGCGCCAGCAGCTTTATCGCCTCCATTGCCTGGAGCGATCCTATCACCCCAATCAGCGGCGCCATCACTCCGGCTTCCACGCAGGTCAATGCATTTTCACCAAACAGACGGCTCAGACAGCGATAGCAGGGCTCACCTTCTTTGTAGGTAAAGACAGTGATCTGTCCTTCCATGCGGATCGCCGCGCCAGAAATCAGCGGGACTTTTGCCGCATAACAACCCGCATTGAGCTGGTTACGAATCGCGACGTTATCGGTGCAGTCCAGCACCAGATCGTGTTCGGCGATGAGTGCCCGAAGGGCGGTCTCGTCCAGCAGCGCATTAATCGGGGTAATCGCGACGTGCGGATTAATTCGTCTTAGCGCGGCATGCGCCGACTCCACTTTCGGCTGGTTGAGGGTCGCATCGCTGTGCAGCGTCTGGCGCTGCAGATTTGACAGCGACACGGTGTCGAAATCGAGCAGCGTCAGGTGGCCGACGCCGGCGCTCGCCAGATACTGCGAGGACGCACAGCCCAGCCCACCGAGGCCCACCACCAGTACTCTGGCTTCCTTCAGCGCTTCCTGTCCGTCAAAGTCAAAGCCGCGCAAAATGATCTGCCGGTTGTAGCGCAGCATCTCCTGATCGCTGAGTTCTGCCATCACAGGCCTCCGAACAGCGCGTTGAAGGGTTCGACTTCCACCCATTCACCCACTTCGACGTTACCGCGATCGCGCTCCAGCACAATGAAGCAGTTGCCCTGACTGAAGGAACTAAAAATATGTGAACCCTGATGGCCTGTGGTACTTACTTCCAGTTCACCGTTAGCGGTGCGCTGCAGCATACCTCGCTGGAAATCGAGACGTCCCGGCGTTTTCTTCAGTCGCGAAGCGGTACGGACGCGCTGGCGCGCGGGTAATCCGCTGGCCGTATTGCCGCTCAGTTTCGCCAGCAGCGGCTGAACCAACTGGTAGAAGGTCAGCGCCGCTGAGACCGGGTTGCCCGGCAGACCGCAGAACCAGCTGTTGCGCAGTTTGCCAAAGGCGAACGGTTTGCCCGGCTTGATTGCCAGTTTCCAGAAAGTAATTTCGCCCAGCTCTTCAAGAATGGTTTTGGTGTAATCCGCTTCACCGACCGACACGCCGCCGGAGCTAATCACCACATCCGCCTGACTGTCGGCTTCGATAAACGCCGTGCGCAGGGCGTGCGGATCATCGCGGATGATGCCTAAATTGATTACGTCGCAACCCAACTGTTGCAGCATCAGGTGCACCGTCAGGCGGTTGGTATCATAAATCTGACCTTCGCCGAGTGGTTGACCGGGCAGTTGCAGTTCATCTCCCGTCGAGAACAGCGCAACGCGCACTTTACGCACCACCTGGACGTCGGCAATGCCGAGCGAGGCCAGTACCGGCAGTTCGCCTGTGGTAAGACGCGTACCGGCAGGGAAAACCACCGTGTTTTGCCCGATGTCTTCGCCACGACGGCGGATATTTTGCCCGGCGCGAACGTCGGCGGTAAAACGCACGCCGTTGTCTGTCTGTTCAGTCTGCTCTTGCATCACTACCGCGTCACATCCCGGCGGTACTGGCGCACCGGTCATAATGCGAATACAGCTGCCCGCAGGCCATTCTCCCTGGAACGGCTGACCGGCGAACGCTTTGCCAGCGACCGGCAGCGGATGTCCGTTGGCTAGATCGGCCAGACGTACCGCGTAACCGTCCATCGCCGAATTATCGAAACCCGGGACGTCCAACGGCGAAACCACGTCAGTCGCCAGAATTCTGCCAAAGCACTGCACCAGCGGTAACGTCTCGACGGCGGTGAGCGGGGTAACACGCGACAACATTTCGGTAAGCGCCGTTTCCAGCGGCATCAGTCCGGCGGTAAATTCCATGAAAACACTCCTGCGGGGCAAAATCGAATCCGTCTATTATGTCAGAAAATGCGAGGGGACTGTATGCCACCTCGGACTTAGGAAGGGTGTGAATGCTTTACATGCTAATCGCATCTTTCTATAGTCAAAAATCGAATCAATAACTCTACAGAATTCTGATATTTGTAGAAGACGGACGGCAAATATGGGCAAAGCAGTCATTGCAATTCACGGCGGTGCAGGGGCGATTACCCGCGCGCAGATGAGCCAGGAGCAGGAATTACGCTATATCCAGGCGCTTTCCGACATTGTCGACGTCGGGCAAAAGATGCTGGAAGCGGGAGAAAGCGCGCTGGATGTGGTCACTGAAGCCGTGCGACTGCTTGAAGAGTGTCCGCTGTTTAATGCCGGGATCGGCGCGGTGTATACCCGTGATGAGACCCATGAACTGGATGCCTGCATCATGGATGGCAATACCCTGAAAGCCGGCGCGGTGGCGGGCGTCAGCCATCTGCGTAACCCGATCCTTGCTGCCAGACTGGTAATGGAGCGTAGCCCGCATGTCATGATGATTGGCGCAGGCGCTGAAAAATTCGCGGCCGGAGAAGGGATGGCGCTGGTGTCTGCGGATCTCTTTTCGACGCCTGAACGTTATCAACAACTGCTGGTCGCGCGCTCAAGCGGCGAAACCGTGCTGGATCACAGCGGCGCGCCGCTGGACGAAGACAAAAAAATGGGCACCGTGGGCGCGGTAGCGCTGGATGTGCATGGCAATCTGGCGGCAGCGACCTCGACCGGAGGCATGACCAACAAATTACCGGGCCGCGTCGGCGACAGTCCGCTTGTTGGGGCGGGCTGTTATGCCAATAATGCCAGTGTGGCGGTCTCCTGCACCGGTACCGGCGAAGTGTTTATCCGTGCGCTGGCGGCTTACGATATTGCGGCGTTGATGGATTACGGCGGGCTGAGCTTATCGGAGGCCTGCGAGCGGGTAGTGATGGAGAAGTTACCAGCACTCGGCGGGAGCGGCGGGCTGATCGCCATCGATCATGAAGGGAATGTGGCCTTGCCGTTTAATTGCGAAGGCATGTATCGCGCCTGGGGTTATGCCGGGGATACACCAACGACCGGGATTTACCGGGAAAAAGGGGACACCGTTGCCACACAGTGATGCGCTTGATGTCAGCGACGTGCTGGCCGTCAGCAATCTGAATATAGCCTTTCAACAGGACCAGCAGCGCACTGAGGCGGTGCGAAACCTGTCGTTTCGTCTCAGGCGCGGCGAGACGCTGGCGATTGTCGGTGAATCCGGTTCAGGAAAATCGGTCACCGCGCTGTCGCTGATGCGACTGATTGAACAGTCTGGTGGTGAGGTGCAGTGCGAGCAGATGCTGCTGCGTCGTCGGAACCGCGAGGTGATTGAGCTGGGTGAACAGAGTACGTCACAGCTTCAGCGGGTCCGTGGCGCCGATATCGCCATGATCTTTCAGGAGCCGATGACGTCGCTCAATCCGGTGTTTACCGTGGGTGAGCAGATAGCCGAGTCCATTCGCCTGCATCAGGGGGCGGGACGTGAAGAGGCGATGGCGGAGGCGAAGAGGATGCTCGATCAGGTTCGCATTCCGGAGGCGAAAGCGATCCTTTCACGCTATCCCCATCAGCTATCCGGCGGCATGCGCCAGCGGGTAATGATTGCGATGGCGCTCTCGTGTCGCCCGGCGGTGCTGATTGCCGATGAACCGACAACCGCGCTGGACGTCACGATTCAGGCGCAAATCCTGCAACTGATCAAAGTCCTGCAACGAGAGATGTCGATGGGAGTGATTTTCATCACTCACGATATGGGCGTGGTCGCGGATGTCGCCGATCGTGTACTGGTGATGTATCAGGGCGAAGGGGTGGAGACCGGCACTGTGGAACAGATCTTCCGCGCGCCACAGCATCCTTACACGCAGTCATTATTAGCGGCGGTACCGCAACTTGGGGCGATGAAAGGTCTCCCTTATCCGCGCCGCTTCCCGTTGATCTCTTTGAGCGAGCCGGAAAAGCGTGAGCGGCCTGTCGATCAAAATACGGTGGTCGAGGGAGAGCCTATTTTGCAGGTACGCAATCTGGTGACTCGTTTCCCGTTACGTAGCGGTATCCTTAATCGGGTGACCCGTGAAGTGCATGCGGTGGAAAATGTCAGCTTTGATCTCTGGCCTGGCGAGACGCTATCGCTGGTCGGTGAGTCAGGCTGTGGCAAATCCACCACCGGACGTGCGCTACTGCGCCTGGTGGAGTCGCAGTCCGGCGAGATTATTTTCAACGGTCAGCGAATCGATACGTTGTCCGACAGTCAATTGCAGCCATTGCGTCGCGATATTCAGTTTATTTTTCAGGATCCGTACGCCTCACTCGACCCGCGACAAACCGTGGGTTATTCGATCATGGAGCCACTGCGCGTCCACGGGTTGTTGCAGGGGAAGGCGGCGGCCGATCGGGTGGCGTGGCTGCTGGAGCGTGTCGGGTTGAAACCTGAACATGCGTGGCGTTACCCGCATGAGTTTTCCGGCGGACAGCGCCAGCGGATCTGTATTGCCCGCGCGCTGGCGCTCAATCCAAAAGTGATTATTGCCGATGAGTCGGTCTCCGCGCTGGATGTGTCGATTCGCGGGCAAATTATCAACCTGCTGCTCGACTTGCAGCGAGAGCTGGGGATCGCCTGGCTGTTCATCTCGCATGATATGGCCGTCGTTGAACGGATCAGCCACCGCGTGGCGGTGATGCATATGGGGCAGATTGTTGAGATCGGCCCACGCGCTGCGCTGTTTGAAGATCCTCAGCATCCGTATACCCGCAAGCTCATGGCGGCGGTTCCGGTTGCCGACCCCGGACATCACCGCCCGCAGCGGGTGCTGCTGTCGGACGATCTGCCCAGCAACATTTACCGGCGCGGCGAAGCGCCCGCACCGGTTTCATTGCAGTTAGTCGGGCCCGGACATTATGTCGCGCGTCCACAACAAGAAAATGCGCTATTGCGTTTATAACAATCAGGCAGGGTTCAGGAGAAAAAAGATGACAAAATTACTCGCCCGACATTGGCTGCTGGCATTAGGCGCGACGACCGCGCTGGCGGCGTCCCCGGCGTTTGCCGCGAAAGATGTAGTGGTCGCGGTGGGGTCCAACTTCACCACGCTCGATCCGTATGATGCGAATGACACCTTATCGCAGCAGGTGGCAAAATCGTTTTATCAGGGGCTGTTTGGCCTTGATAAAGAGATGAAGCTGAAGAACGTGCTGGCAGAAAGTTACACCGTCTCTGACGACGGCCTAGTGTATACCCTTAAACTGCGTCAAGGGGTGAAATTCCAGGACGGGACCGACTTTAACGCCGAGGCGGTGAAAATAAACCTCGATCGCGCCAGCGATCCCGCCAATAGCCTTAAGCGTTATAACCTGTATAAAAACATCGCCAAAACAGAGGCTGTCGATCCCGCGACGGTAAAAATCACTCTGAAGCAGCCGTTCTCCGCGTTTATTAATATTCTGGCGCACCCGGCAACGGCGATGATCTCACCAGCCGCGCTGGCGAAATACGGCAAAGAGATTGGCTTCCATCCGGTTGGCACTGGTCCGTATGTGCTGGACACCTGGAATCAAACCGATTTTGTGAAGGTGAAGAAATTTGCCGATTACTGGCAGCCGGGATTACCGAAGCTGGATAGCATCACCTGGCGTCCGGTCACCGATAACAATACCCGTGCGGCGATGCTGCAAACCGGGGAAGCACAGTTTGCCTTCCCGATCCCCTACGAGCAGGCGGCGCTGTTAGAGAAAAACAAAAATCTGCAGCTGGTCGCCAGTCCGTCGATCATGCAGCGTTACATCAGCATGAACGTGACGCAAAAACCGTTCGACAACCCGAAAGTCCGCGAGGCGTTAAACTACGCCATCAACCGTCAGGCGCTGGTGAAAGTGGCGTTTGCTGGCTATGCGACCCCGGCTACCGGCGTGGTGCCGCCGTCGATTGCTTATGCGCAAAGCTACACGCCCTGGCCTTACGATCCGGCAAAAGCGCGTGAACTGCTGAAAGAAGCGGGTTATCCAAACGGTTTTAGCACCACGCTATGGTCATCGCACAATCACAGTACCGCCCAGAAAGTGTTGCAGTTTACCCAACAGCAACTGGCGCAGGTGGGGGTTAAAGTGCAGGTGACGGCGATGGATGCCGGTCAGCGCGCGTCGGAAGTTGAGGGCAAAGGGCAGAAAGAGAGCGGCGTGAGAATGTTCTACACCGGCTGGTCGGCGTCGACCGGTGAAGCCGACTGGGCATTGTCGCCGCTGTTTGCCTCACAAAACTGGCCGCCAACGCTGTTTAACACCGCGTTCTACAGCAATCCGCAGGTTGACACTGACCTCGCCGACGCGCTGAAAACGACCGATCCGCAAGAGAAAGCGCGGCTGTACAAAGCGGCGCAGGATATCGTCTGGAAAGAGTCGCCGTGGATCCCGCTGGTGGTGGAAAAACTGGTCTCGGCGCACAGTAACAAACTGACCGGTTTCTGGATCATGCCAGATACCGGATTCAGCTTTGATGATGCAGATTTGAAATAAGCCACAGCGGAAATCGGATGCTTAACTATATCCTTAAACGCCTGCTGGGGTTGATTCCGACCCTGTTCATTGTTGCGGTGCTGGTGTTTTTATTTGTTCACCTGTTGCCCGGTGACCCGGCGCGACTGATTGCCGGGCCGGAAGCCGACTCGCAGGTGATTGAGCTGGTTCGTCAGCAACTCGGTCTCGACAGGCCGCTGCATGTCCAGTTCTGGCATTACATGACTAACGTGTTGCAGGGCGATTTTGGCCTCTCGATGGTTTCCCGTCGGCCGGTCTCGGAGGAGATCGCCAGCCGGTTTATGCCGACGCTGTGGCTGACGTTGACCAGTATGATCTGGGCCGTTCTGTTCGGTATGGCGGCGGGAATTGTCGCGGCGGTATGGCGTAATCGCTGGCCGGATCGCCTCAGCATGACGCTGGCCGTTACCGGGATCTCCTTTCCGGCGTTCGCGCTGGGGATGTTGTTAATGCAGGTGTTCTCCGTGGAGTTAGGCTGGTTGCCGACCGTCGGGGCCGATAGCTGGCAGCACTATATTCTGCCGTCTGTCACCCTTGGCGCGGCGGTGGCCTCAGTGATGGCACGCTTTACCCGCGCCTCATTTGTCGATGTGCTCAGTGAAGACTATATGCGTACCGCCCGGGCGAAAGGGGTCAGCGAAACCTGGGTGGTGCTCAAGCATGGGCTGCGCAATGCGATGATCCCGGTGGTCACCATGATGGGGTTACAGTTCGGCTTTTTGCTCGGCGGGTCTATCGTGGTCGAAAAGGTCTTCAACTGGCCCGGTCTCGGACGTTTGCTGGTGGACTCCGTAGAGATGCGCGATTATCCGGTGATTCAGGCGGAAGTCCTGTTGTTCTCACTGGAATTTATACTTATCAACTTAGTGGTGGATGTGCTGTATGCCGCCATTAACCCGGCTATCAGGTACAAGTAAGGATGCGTTTACTTAACTGGCGCCGTCAGGCGATTTTAGATGCCATGCCAATGGTGAAACCCGAGCGGGTACGCACGCCGTGGCACGAATTCTGGCGACGTTTTCGCCGTCAGCATGTGGCGTTGATAGCAGGCCTGTTTGTGCTGCTGCTGATCCTGGTGGCAATCTTCGCCCGCTGGCTGACGCCGTTCGATGCGGAAAACTATTTCGATTACGACAGGCTGAATGACGGACCGTCGATGATGCACTGGTTCGGCGTGGATTCGCTGGGCAGAGATATCTTCAGCCGCGTGCTGGTTGGCGCGCAAATTTCACTGGCGGCAGGGGTTTTTGCAGTATTGATTGGCGCGGTTATTGGCACCGTCCTGGGGCTGCTCGCGGGTTACTATGAAGGCTGGTGGGACCGGGTCATCATGCGCATCTGCGACGTGCTGTTTGCGTTTCCGGGTATCCTGCTGGCGATTGCTGTGGTCGCGGTATTAGGCAGCGGCATTGCCAACGTGATTATCGCGGTGGCGATCTTCTCAATCCCGGCATTTGCGCGTCTGGTGCGCGGCAACACGCTGGTGCTGAAACGCCAGACGTTTATCGAATCGGCGCGCAGTATTGGTGCCAGCGATGCGACCATTATTTTCAGTCATATCCTGCCAGGAACCGTCTCGTCGATTGTGGTCTTTTTTACCATGCGTATTGGTACGTCGATCATCTCTGCGGCAAGTCTGTCGTTTCTGGGACTGGGCGCACAGCCGCCGACGCCGGAGTGGGGCGCGATGCTGAATGAAGCGCGGGCGGATATGGTGATTGCGCCGCATGTGGCGCTGTTCCCGGCGGTGGCGATTTTCCTGACGGTACTGGCGTTTAATCTGTTAGGCGATGGCCTGCGCGACGCGCTGGACCCGAAGATAAAAGGGTGAACCACAGGCCTGATAAGACGCGTTGGCGTCGTTATCAGGCATTGCCGGATGGGGCATAAATGCCTTATCCGGCTGGGTCAGTGAGAGTTAAGCGCGGGTGCCCCACAGGTCGTACTCGTCGGCGTTTTCCACTTTCACGCGGATCACGTCGCCCGGCTTCACGTTGGTTTCACCGTTCAGATAGACTGCGCCGTCGATTTCCGGGGCGTCGGCCATGCTGCGACCAATCGCGCCTTCTTCGTCGACTTCATCGACGATCACCAGAATTTCGCGACCGACTTTCTCCTGCAAACGTTCCGCAGAGATCTGCTGTTGCAGTTGCATAAAGCGGTTCCAGCGCTCTTCCTTCACCTCTTCCGGTACCTGATCCGGCAGCGCATTGGCGCCAGCGCCTTCTACCGGGCTGTATTTGAAGCAGCCTACGCGGTCGAGACGCGCTTCTTTCAGGAAGTCGAGCAGCATCTGGAAATCGTCTTCCGTTTCACCCGGGAAGCCAACAATAAACGTTGAGCGCAGGGTCAGCTCCGGACAGATTTCACGCCATTGCTTGATGCGCGCCAACTGGCGGTCAACCGAGCCGGGGCGCTTCATCAACTTGAGAATACGTGGGCTGGCGTGCTGAAGCGGGATATCCAGATATGGCAGGATCTTACCTTCCGCCATCAGCGGGATCACGTCATCAACGTGCGGATACGGGTAGACATAGTGCAGACGCGTCCAGATACCCAGTTTAGACAGCTGTTCACACAGGCTGACCATGCTGGTTTTCACCGGTTCACCGTTATAGAACCCGGTACGATGCTTCACATCCACGCCATAGGCGGAGGTGTCCTGAGAAATCACGAGGATCTCTTTCACACCGGCATCGACCAGACGCTTTGCTTCGCTCAGCACATCACCAATTGGACGGCTAACCAGATCGCCGCGCATGGACGGAATGATGCAGAAGGTGCAGCGATGATTGCAGCCTTCAGAAATTTTCAGGTAGGCGTAATGACGCGGGGTCAGCTTCACGCCTTGTTCCGGCACCAGGCTCAGGAACGGATTGTGCTTCGGTTTCGGCACGTAGTGGTGAACATGTTCCAGAACCTGCTCATAGCTATGCGGCCCGGTGATTTCCAGCACTTTCGGATGGACTTCACGGATCTGATCTTCTTTCGCGCCCAGACAGCCGGTGACGATCACTTTGCCGTTTTCGTTCAGCGCTTCGCCAATGGCTTCCAGTGATTCCTGCACTGCGCTGTCGATAAAACCGCAGGTATTGACGATCACCATATCGGCGTCGTCGTAACTCGGGACGACATCGTAGCCTTCGGTACGCAGTTCAGTCAGGATACGTTCCGAATCGACGAGGTTTTTCGGACAGCCGAGGGAAACGAAGCCGATTTTCGGCTGGTGGGTTACTTTGCTCATAGCTTAAAAATTGTTCAGTTATTGGAATGTTCAGGGCAGGGATTCTACAGAGTTCCGCACAAAAATTGTATTGCTATCTCACCCGATAAGGGCGGGAAAGTCGGTATTGGCTTATAGCGACTTTGTAAATTATGTTAATGGCGGGTGAATTATTGATCTCAGGCATCACATTGTACAAAAAATAGCCATACTATTATGTTGCACCATGGCTGGAAGAGGAGGAACGAAGTATGTTCGTTGACAGACTGAGAACCGATCTGCTGAATAAGCTTATCAACGCCAGGATCGACCTCGCTGCGTATCTGCAGCTAAGGATGGCGAAAGGATACATGTCAGTCAGCGAGAATGATCATCTACGTGAGAACTTTTTCGAACTGAACCGAGAGCTGCACGATAAATCGTTGCGCTTGAATCTGCATCTCGATCAGGAAGAGTGGGATGCTTTGCACCATGCCGAAGGCGCACTCGCCGCTGCGGCGGTGTGCCTGATGAGCGGACACCACGACTGTCCGAATTTTATTGCCGTCAATGCAGAAAAACTCAATACCTGCCTGACAACCTTAACGCTGAGCATTCAGAGTTTGCAGGCTCATTCCACGCTTGAAGATGCCTGATTCCAGGGGGAGGCGACTCCCCCTTTCATCGTTAAGTTTTTGTAAAAATGCCTTCCTGACGTTCTTCGCTGACTACGCTTTAACCAGAGTCAACAAGGAGGCGTTATGCGTCGTTCGCTTATCCCAGTAATGACATTGCTAATTTTCCCCTGGTTTGCTCAGGCGAAAACGCCTGCGGTCAATGTTGAGGTGCTGCAAACCAAACTTGACCACCCGTGGGCGCTGGCCTTTCTGCCGGGCGACGACGGCATGCTGATCACTCTGAAGGGTGGGCAGTTGCGCCACTGGCAGGCAGGAAAAGGGCTTTCTGACCCGCTGCCTGGGGTGCCAAAGGTGTGGGCAAACGGGCAGGGCGGTCTGCTGGACGTGGCGCTGGCTCCGGACTTTCGCCAGTCACGGCGCGTCTGGCTCAGTTTTTCCCAGGCTGATGCAGAGGGAAAAGCAGGAACCGCGGTGGGCTATGGTCGACTCAGCGACGACCTTTCGCGGCTGGAAAACTTCCAGACGGTCTTCCGGCAGATGCCAAAACTCTCTACCGGCAATCATTTCGGTGGACGACTGGTGTTTGACGGTAAGGGGCATCTGTTCATCGGGCTGGGGGAAAACAACCAGCGGCCGACGGCACAGGACCTCGACAAACTGCAGGGGAAAGTGGTGCGTCTGACCGATCAGGGGAAAATCCCGGCGGACAATCCGTTTGTTAATCAGCCTGGCGCGCGCCCGGAAATCTGGTCTTATGGGATCCGTAATCCGCAGGGGATGGCGATGAATCCGTGGAGCGATACGCTGTGGCTCAATGAGCACGGGCCGCGCGGCGGAGATGAGATCAATATCCCCGAAAAAGGCAAAAACTACGGCTGGCCGCTGGCGACATGGGGCATTAACTATAGCGGGCTGAAAATCCCGGAAGCGCAGGGCGAAAAGGTGGCAGGTACCGAACAGCCCATTTTCTACTGGCAGAAATCACCTGCCGTTAGCGGGATGGCCTTTTATGGCCACGATACTTTCCCTCAGTGGCGGCAGAAACTGTTCATTGGCGCACTGAAGGACCAGAATGTGATTGTGATGAGGGTGAATGGCAATACGGTCGCTGAAGAGGGGCGCATTCTGGGTGAGCGAAAACAGCGGATCCGCGACGTACGCGTCGGGCCCGACGGTTATCTGTATGTCTTAACCGACGAGTCCGATGGCGAGTTGCTTAAAGTCAGCCCGCGTACCTGAACGGCTTAGCTGACCGGGATCATGACCGTTTTACGAAACGCCGGGCGCTCGCTGAGCTGCTGGTACCAGCGCTCAAGATGCGGACGCGGTGTCCATGTCAGTCCCACGTTGAACAGGTTGTAGACAAACGGCGCGATGGCGATGTCACCGGTGCCAAACGCTTTTCCCGAGAACCATAACTGGTCGGCCAGCGCCGCGTCGAGGATCGCGAACAGCTCGTCGCAGCGTTTCGCTCCGGCATCGATAGCGGCGTGATCGCGCTGTTCCGGCGGTGTTCTCACTAAACCAAAAAGCACCACACGGTGTGCCGGACTGAGGGTTTGATTCGCCCAGTCCATCCATTTTTCGCCTTCAGCCCGACGCGCCGGTGACTCGACCCACAGGCGTTTTTGTCCATACTGGGCAGCCAGGTAACGCACGATGGCGTTGGATTCCCACAGCAGCAGGTCGTTTTCATCATCACGTAGCAAAGGCACCAGACCGTTCGGGTTCATCGCCAGATAATCGGCATCATGGTTCAGGCCAAACTGTCCTCCCGCCAGGATATGATTAAACGGTAATTCCAGTTCTTCGAGCGTCCACAATACTTTTTTGACGTTGGTTGAGTTATTCCGGCCCCACAGCGTAATCATAATTACCCCTCAAAAAATGGACAGCCTCAGGGCTGCGTTCACTCCACATGGTGAGATAAAGCTAACATTTACGCAACAGCCAACAAAAAATTCCTCTCCGTTGCGGCATAGCGGGGGGTTATTGCATAAACTTTAAAAACTTTACCAACTTACGGTTCACTTACGCTTCTTAGTGCGTTATTACTCACCGCACTTATTATACGGTGGTATGACGTATATTTTTTGAATGGATACTCGGGTGGCATTTATGACGCAATACGTTTCTTCCCTTCGTAATTTCGCAGCGGGTTCAGCCCTTCTCTTTCTCTTTGCGCCGACGGTGATGGCGGCGGAACAGACCATTGAACCGCCGAGCGTCGATGCGCGCGCATGGATTTTAATGGATTACGCCAGCGGTAAGGTGCTGGCAGAAGGCAATGCCGATGAGAAACTGGATCCGGCCAGTCTGACGAAAATCATGACCAGCTATGTGGTGGGGCAGGCACTCAAAGCGGGCAAAATTAAACTGACCGACATGGTGACGATAGGCAAAGACGCGTGGGCGACCGGTAACCCGGCGCTGCGCGGCTCCTCGGTCATGTTCCTGAAGCCCGGCGATCAGGTGGCGGTTTCCGATCTCAATAAAGGGGTGATTATTCAGTCCGGCAACGACGCCTGTATCGCACTGGCAGACTATGTCGCAGGGAGTCAGGAGTCGTTTATCGGTCTGATGAATGGTTATGCGAAAAAGCTTGGGTTGACGAACACCACCTTCCAGACGGTACATGGTCTGGATGCGCCGGGCCAGTTCAGCACTGCGCGTGATATGGCGCTGCTGGGTAAAGCACTGATCCACGATGTGCCGGAAGAGTATGCGATCCATAAAGAAAAAGAGTTCACTTTTAACAAGATTCGCCAGCCCAACCGAAACCGTCTGCTCTGGAGCTCCAGCCTGAACGTTGACGGCATGAAAACAGGCACCACGGCCGGGGCCGGATACAATCTGGTCGCGTCGGCCACCCAGGGCGATATGCGTCTGATTTCGGTGGTATTAGGCACCAAAACTGACCGTATCCGCTTTAATGAATCAGAAAAACTGTTGACCTGGGGGTTCCGCTTCTTTGAGACCGTAACGCCTATCAAACCGGATGCCACCTTTGTGACCCAGCGCGTCTGGTTTGGTGACAAGAGTGAGGTGAATCTGGGGGCTGGCGAAGCCGGTTCTGTGACGATTCCGCGCGGTCAACTGAAAAACCTGAAAGCCAGCTTTACGCTGACGGAACCGCAGCTCACCGCGCCGCTGAAAAAGGGCCAGGTGGTCGGGACGATTGACTTCCAGTTGAACGGCAAATCGATTGAACAGCGTCCGTTGATCGTGATGGAGGCGGTAGAAGAGGGCGGCTTCTTTGGCCGGATGTGGGATTTCGTACTGATGAAATTTCATCAGTGGTTCGGTAGCTGGTTCTCTTAAGTCCTGATGATTGCCGGATAGCGCTGACGCCTGTCCGGCAAACGGCAATTAGTACATAAGCTTAATTCGCTGCGCTTTGGCGAAGCTGACAAATTCATCGTCAGGGCAGCAGTCGCTTACCACGATGTCAAAGTGTTTTAAATCTCCCATCCGCGCCGGACGGACCTTGCCAAATTTGCTGTGATCGGCCACCAGTACGTGGTGTTGCGCCATCGACATTGCCCAGTGTTTCACCGGCAATTCTTCCAGATTAAAACAGGTCGCCCCTTTGCTGATATGAACGCCGGCAGCGGAATAAAAGGCGATATCCGGACAGATATTGTTCAGGGTTTCCTGAGCATCAAGCGGTTTGAAAATCGCATTGCTGGCGTGAAATTCGCCGCCGGAGAGGATCGCCCGGCACAGCGGTTTTTCCTGCAATGCCAGAAACGTATTCAGGGAATAGCAGACGGCGGTAAACGGGATGTCATTATCGATCGCTTCGATGATCCACGGCGTCGTCGTACCGCAGTCAAAAAACAGCGTCTGATGCGGCTGCACCAGACTTGCCGCCAGCTGCGCCGCACGACGTTTTTCTTCCACTAAGCGGGATTTTTGATCGCTGAGCAGATAGTGGCTGGCGCTGCGGGGTTCCAGCACAATATAGCCACCGAGCAGCACTACCGGCGCACTGTTGTTATTCAGGTCGCGGCGAATGGTCATTTCAGAGACGCCCAGCAGGGTCGCGGCTTCCTTAAGATGGAGTTTATCGCTGCGTTTCAGTGCCTGCAGCAATTGACCAATACGCTCTTCGCGACGTGTTTCCATAATTCCCCTGGATGAATAATTAAGCGCTCTGTCTCTTTCAGTGCGCTTAATATTACTCTTTTTTCCTTCGTCTAGTCACGTACCCAGCCTTTACGAATCGGCAGGGCGAAGCAGATGCGGTAACCGTGTTGCAGGCCACGATAGAGGGCCGGACCGAATTTTTGCCAGATCATCTGCGCGCTCAGGCAGCCGATCATCCCAGCCAGCAGTCCGCCGAGCATGTCGAGCGGCCAGTGCACGCCAAGATAGACGCGGGACCAGGCGATGGTGACGGCCAACACCATCAACAGAACGCCGGACCAGAGACGATGCCAGAACAAAAACGCCAGCGCGAAGGTAAATATCACCGTGCCGTGATCGCTGGGGAACGAGTCATCTGCCGCATGCTGGAGATAATTGTAGCCAATGCGATCGGTAAACGGACGATCGTGTGGGAACAGGTGTCCCATTACCCATGACACCAGCAGGCTAACGACCAGCGCCATCGCCATTTTGACGATCAACTGCCGCTGCGCGCAAACCTGTTCACGCGGTCCCCACAGCCAGAGAACAACGGCTAACAGCGGAACGATGTTGATCAGATCTTTGGCGATAAAAATGGCGAGGGAAATCATCCACGATGCCGAGTCCGGCGTGGCATTGATAAAGTAGAACAGCGAATAGTTAATATTTTCCAGCATAGCAGTCAGACTCAGTTCGTTTAATGAAAATCCAGGCAGGCCGAGAATAAAAGTGTCCGTCCGCAGGGTAAAGAGGGATTGTCTTATTTACCTGTAAAAGAAGGTGTTTCAGACATCGCTCGTGATTTTCACTCAGCATAACCGCGTCAACGTAGACTAACCTTAAACCCGGGGAAGGATTTTCATGAGCGGGTAAAAATGTGCGCATTTTGCTTTTACCACGCATAATTCACTATCTCAGGTGAGGCTCTTTCATTACACTTTGCGCGATTTTTTATTGTCGAAGAGATTGCATGCAAAACCGTTTACAACAAGGTGCCCGTCTTGGACGTCAGGCGCTGCTTTTCCCTCTCTGTCTGGTGCTCTACGAATTCTCCACCTACATTGGCAACGATATGATCCAACCCGGCATGCTGGCGGTGGTGGAACAATATCAGGCGGGGATCGACTGGGTACCCACCTCCATGACCGCCTATCTGGCCGGCGGTATGTTTTTGCAATGGCTGTTAGGGCCACTGTCGGATCGCATTGGCCGTCGTCCGGTGATGTTAGCGGGCGTGGTGTGGTTTATTGTCACCTGCCTGGCAACGCTGCTGGCGCAAAGCATCGAACAATTTACCCTGCTGCGTTTTTTGCAGGGCATCAGTCTGTGCTTTATTGGCGCGGTGGGCTACGCGGCTATCCAGGAGTCCTTTGAAGAGGCCGTGTGTATTAAAATCACCGCCCTGATGGCGAACGTCGCGCTGATAGCGCCACTGCTTGGACCGCTGGTGGGAGCGGCGTGGGTGCATGTCCTGCCGTGGGAAGGCATGTTTGTGCTGTTCGCCGCACTGGCGGCGATCGCGTTCTTTGGTCTGCAGCGGGCGATGCCGGAGACCGCCACGCGGATCGGCGAGCCGCTATCGCTAAAGGCGCTGGGTAATGATTACAGACTGGTGCTGAAAAATGGGCGCTTTGTCGCCGGCGCGCTGGCGCTGGGGTTCGTCAGCCTGCCGTTGCTGGCCTGGATCGCCCAGTCACCGATTATTATCATCAGCGGCGAACAGCTTAGTAGCTACGAGTATGGCCTGCTACAGGTGCCGATTTTTGGCGCGCTGATCGCCGGAAACCTGATGTTGGCGCGCCTGACCGCTCGGCGTACGGTGCGTTCGCTCATCATCATGGGCGGCTGGCCGATTGTGCTGGGACTGCTCATCGCCGCGGCGGCCACCGTCGTCTCGTCCCATGCGTATCTGTGGATGACGGCCGGTCTGAGCGTTTACGCTTTTGGCATCGGTGTGGCCAACGCCGGACTGGTGCGCCTCACCCTGTTCGCCAGCGACATGAGTAAAGGCACGGTCTCTGCGGCGATGGGAATGCTGCAAATGCTGATCTTTACCGTCGGGATTGAACTGAGTAAGCACGCTTATCTGCTCGGCGGGAATGGGCTGTTCAGCCTGTTTAATCTGGCGAGCGGCATGCTGTGGCTGTTGCTGATGTTTATCTTCCTGAAAGATAAACAGGCCGGGAATACCCGGGAAGGGTAATGGCGACATTGTTGGCCCGCTAAGCGCACCGCCATCAGGCAATAAAGTCGGATGGCGGTGTAAACACCTTAGCCAGGTGAATAACGCAAGTCGTTGTTAATTAAATGGCGCTTCGTTCTTCAGGACACAATCAATGATGTCGAGGACGCCTTCTTTGTTGTTTGAGCCAGCTCGATATTTCGCGGCCTTCGCAATTGTATCTGCCGCATTTTCCATTGCAAAACTAAAGCCCGCCTGGCGCAGCATTTCAACATCATTTCCGCCATCCCCAAACACCACGACTTCACTATCGTCAATTCCCCAACGCTGCTGGAGCAGGCGCAGCCCGTTCGCTTTGTGTACGCCGGGGATAATGAGATCGATGCTGCCATAGCCGGTGTGAACAGGCACCATGATATCGCCAATGGCGTCGTGCAGGGCTTGCTGAACTTCCGGGATCCGGTCATCAGAGATGTTCAGGCCAAATTTGAAAAACACGTCATTGATATTGTTGAAATCATCCACGAATTCGAGGCGGTGATAGTACATGCCGGCGGTGGCTTTCATCTCGTCGTTGTACGCTTTCAGAGTATACGCACTGTTCTTACCGCAGGCGATGATTTCGACATCGGCGCGGGTTAACAGGTGATCGACGATGGCGGTAAAATCGGATTTCGCCAGATCGCCATTAAAGATATCCTGGCCTTCGCTTACCACCCAACCGCCGTTTTCGGCGACAAAGGAGATCTCATGGGCAATCTCAGGAAAGAAAGAGATGAGCTGGTAGTACTGATTGCCACTGGCGACCGCAAAACGAATACCCTGCGTTTTCATCTGCTGATACTGTGCAAGAAAACGTTCGCGATTATAGGTCTTTTGATCGCTCAGAAAAGTGCCATCCATATCGACTGCAATTAACTTAATACCCATTTATCCCTTCTCCATCGCAGTTTGCGTAGTTGAATTTGGTTTGGCGACGGCTCTGGCGACAACGGCGGCCAGCAGTACCAGCGCCAGCACCACCAGCATGGCGCTACGTAAACCGTAGTGTTCGCCGAGGTAGCCGAGCAGCGGAGGGCCAACGAGAAAGGCGAGATAGCCGGTGGTTGCCACGACGCTAACGCGTGTCGGTGCATCCGGCCCCGTGTCGCTGGCCGCAGAAATGGTTAACGGGAAACCGAGCGATGCGCCCAGGCCCCACAGTATCACAGAGACGCCGGCCACCCAGGCGCTGTCGACGAAAATAATCAGACCAATACCGAGCGCGCCCATCAGGGCGCTGGCGCGAACCACCGCCACACGACTGTAACGGTCAATAAACCAGCCACCGGTAAAGCGCCCGACGGTCATCCCGAGCGTGAACCCTGCGTAAATCAGCGAGCCGGATGTCGGGCTAAACCCGTGACCGTCGACCATCAGCAGCGGTAGCCAGTCGTTGGCGGACCCTTCAGCAAAGGCCATCGCCAGCACCACAACGCCAATCAGCAGCAACTGAATATCGCGCCAGAAGGGGACGCCTTTTTCCTGGTGATGAGAACCGTCGTTGGCGTTTTTGCCCGTCCCGTCAGGAATGGCCTGGATGGCAATAAAAATCGGCGCAATCGCCACCAGCGAAGCCAGTACAATATGCGTGGTTGCCGCGACGCCGAAGGCTGTCAGTGCCATCCCGATACCCGCGCCCGCCAACGTGCCGAAGCTGTAAAAACCGTGCATCATCGGCAAAACGGTTTTGTTCATCTCACGTTCGACGGCCGCCCCTTCAATATTGATCGCCACTTCTGCGGAACCAAAACTGGCGCCGAATACACCTAAGCCCAGTGCGAACAACACCGGGGAGGTGAGCCAAAGCGCCAGGCTTAGCACCAGCATCCCTACAATTGCGCAGGACATGGTGGTGCGAATCACCTTTCGGGTGCCAAATCGTTTCACCAGCCAGGCCGAACAAAGGATGCCGCTCATCGAACCAATCGAGAGACCAAACAGTACGGCCCCCATTTCCGCCGTCGAGACCGAAAGCGTGTCACGAATGGCGGGCGTGCGCGTGGCCCAGGAGGCCATCAGCAAGCCGGGCAAAAAGAAGAACATAAAAAGCGCCCAGGTACGGTGTTGCAGGGCTTTGCGGGAGGAAGTCAATGTCATCAGGGAAGCACCAAAAGTACAACAATAGCGACAACACTAGCAAGTTTGTGTACATTTGTACATAAATCAGAAGGGGAATTTATGAGCAGACGACCAAACGATCCGCAGCGTCGGGAAAGGATACTTCAGGCAACTCTGGAGACAATTGCTGAGCATGGGATCAGTGCTGTAACGCATCGTAAAATCGCCAGCTGTGCAGGGGTTCCACTGGGATCCATGACGTATTACTTCGAGGGTATGGACTCGTTGATTGAAGAAGCGTTTACGCGTTTTACGTGCGATATGGCGCAGCAATATCGTGATTTTTTTGCCGGGGTGACCGGTCCGGAAATGGCCTGCGAATCGATCACCACCCTCATTTACAGTTCAGAAGTGACGACGCCGCATAATATGGAGCTGATGTATCAGCTGTACGCGATGATGAATCGTAAGCCGACGCTAAGAAGTGTGATGCAGGACTGGATGCAAACCAGTCAGAGAACGCTTGAGCAGTGGTTTGATCCTATTACCGCCCGGGCGTTGGACGCTTTTATTGAAGGGATGACGTTGCATTTTGTGACTGACCGGACGCCGATGACGCGCGAAGAGATCCTGCGGATGGTTAAACGCATCGCCGGGTGAGCATCGTTGAGGGCGATAGTGGTTGTCTCCCCGGCGACACAAATGTCTTGCGCCACACGATCCTGCTCTTCATGCCGATCATCAGTCAGTATGGTTGAGGAAGGGGGTAAAGACGGGAGAGGAGAAATGCAGGCAACAAAAAACCCATCAACCTTGAACCAAAACGGCGGGGTTGATGGGCTCCACAAATTGGGGACATCAAAGAAAAGCAGTGGCACTAGTTATGACTGACACCTTGAGGAAAAGTTCTACATATCTGCAAAAAATTTTCACTTAAGGGACAACTTCAGTTTTATCCTAAGCCTGGCCAGATGATGATGATGAGTGTCCCCGCCAGTGTCAGCAGCACGTTGGCTATCGCGTAGGTGCCTGCGTAACCGAGTGCCGGGATATTGCTACGCGCGGTATCGCTGATAATTTCCATTGCCGGTGCGCAGGTACGCGCCCCCATCATGGCGCCAAAAAGAAGCGCCCGGTTCATGCGCAAGACATAGGCGCCGAACAGGAAGCAAATGATCACCGGCACCAGGCTGACGATCAGACCAGCAATCAGCATTTGACCGCCAATTGCCCCTAACCCCTGACCGATGCCACTGCCTGCGCTTAAGCCAACGCCCGCCATAAAGACCATCAGGCCGAACTCTTTCACCATATTCAGTGCCCCCTGCGGGATGTAGCCAAATGTGGGATGGTTAGCACGCAGGAAGCCCAGCATGATCCCGGCGAACAGCAATCCAGCGGCGTTACCGATGCCGAAACTGAAGTTGCTGAACTGGAAGGTGATCATGCCGATCATCAGACCAATAATGAAGAACGCACAGAAGGCCAGCAGATCGGTGACCTGGCTGTGAATCGAGATAAAGCCAATACGATCCGCGATTGTTTTCACCCGGCGCGCGTCGCCGCTGACCTGCAATACGTCGCCTTTGTTGAGCACCACGTTGTCATCAATTGGCATTTCAATCTGCGAACGAATCACGCGGTTCAGGAAGCAGCCGTGATCGGTGAGCTTCAGTTGCGCAAGACGGCGTCCCACGGCATTGTGGTTTTTCACCACGATCTCTTCCGTGACGATCCGCATGTCGAGCAGGTCGCGGTCGAACACCTCTTTGCCGTTACGAAAGCTGGGGTCGAGGCGGGCATGAGCATCCGGATAGCCGACCAGCGCGATTTCATCACCCATCTGCAGCACGGCGTCACCGTCCGGGTTTGCCAGAATACCGTTACGACGGATGCGTTCAATGTAGCAGCCAGTTGCGCGGTAAATGCCGAGCTCCCGCAGGTTCTTTCCGTCCGTCCAGGCGACCAGTTCCGGGCCGACGCGATAAGCACGAATGACCGGCAGGTACACCTTCCGGTTCGTGTCGGTGTCCAGACCGCGTTCACGGGCGATTTGCTGGGCGCTGGTTTGCAGATCCTGATGCTGTAATTTTGGCAGATAGCGTGCGCCGACGATCAGGCTGACCAGACCGATCAGGTAGGTCAGTGCGTAGCCCAGGCTCAGGTTATCCAGCGCCCGGGAAAGCTGTGCGCTCTCCATTCCAAAATGGCGCAGCGTATCGCCAGCACCGACCAGAACCGGGGTAGACGTCATTGAGCCAGCCAGCATACCGGCCGTCAGGCCGATGTCCCAGCCAAATAGCTTACCCAAGCCGAGGGCGATCAGCAGCGCGCTGCCGACCATCACCAGAGCCAGCATCAGGTAATTCTTCCCGTCCCGAAAAAAAATGGAAAAAAAGTTAGGACCCGCTTCAACGCCGACACAAAAAATAAACAGCATAAAGCCCAGATTCAGTGCGTCAGTGTTAATACTGAAATGCTGTTGCCCTAATAAGAGAGAGACGACTAAAACGCCAATGGAATTACCCAGTTGGATGGAACCCAGACGCAATTTACCGAGACACAGGCCGAGAGCCAGTACAACGAATAATAACAGGATGTAATTCCCATTTAACAAATCGGCGACGTTTATATTCACGGAGACTAACTTCTTGTTTACGAGTAAGCTGTTGAAAGAAATGGTAATTTAGGCTACTGTTTTGCCATCAAATAAGGGCGATTGTGACATATTCACAGCCCGAATATAAGCGGCACAACAATATAATCTGGCTAGTTTAATCTCATTACGTATCAACGGCTATAAGAATCGTGTTGGCGTATTTTGGCACGGAATGCTGAACGGCTTTATCTGACTGGACGCCTTTGGCGAAAAGTGTGTTCGATAGAGACAGTGTCAGGAGAAAAGATTGAAATATAAGCATGGTTGGGTAGGAGCGGTCTGCTGCTTTGTGCTCTTTGTGGTTGTCTGTCTTTTTCTGACGATGAACATGAAAGGGGCATTTCGGGCGGCCGGGCATCCTGAAATTGGGCTACTGTTTTTTACGCTGCCAGGCGCGGTCGCCAGTTTTTGCTCTCATCGCCGGGAGGTGATCAAACCGCTCCTTGGCGCGATGCTTGCGGCACCTTGTTGTTTGCTGCTCACGCGTCTTTTCTTTACGCCCACTCGCTCGCTGTGGCAGGAGATGGCGTGGTTATTCAGCGCCGTATTCTGGTGCGCTTTGGGAGCCTTATGCTTCCTGTTCATTAGCAGTTTGTTCAGACCGCGACAGCGTAAAAACCAATAACGCCCTCCGAAGAGGGCGTTATGACATCACTCACAGTACTCAGGCGAACAGGTTCAAATTCTCTTTCGCCCAGGCTTCAAAATCGGTGCAACCGCCGATGTGTTTCTGATCAACAAAAATCTGCGGCACGGTTTCAACCGGTTTGCCGACGGTTTTTTCCAGGTCCGCTTTGGTGATGCCTTCCGCGTGGATGTCGATGTAGCGATAGTTGAAATCATCGCGCTCGTTGCTCAGTTTCTCTGCCAGTTCTTTTGCGCGTACACAGTAAGGGCAACCCGGGCGACCAAAAATAACGGTAAACATTGTAGTCTCTCTCCTCGAACTCAAAGCCTGACGGCGAATGGCTGCTATGATGACGCTAATCGTCAGTCTTGAACAGTAGGTTGCACCTTTTACTTCGATACATTTAGTCTATATCTGTTAAACACATTCACGCTGAACGCCTTAAACTATGTCTCACAAAAGGGGGCTTCCTGTGCGTATGACCGGCGCGTTACCGAAAAGTGTATTGATTCTGGAAATGGTGGGTATGGTGCTCCTGGCGCTGGCTTTGCTGTTGCTGAACCACTACCTGACGCTTCCCGCGCCGTTTAACAGCTCGTTAGCGGTCATTATCATGCTTTTTTTGGGCGTGCTGTTGATGATCCCCGCCGCACTGGCATTCGTCTGGCAAGTCGCGCAGCGGCTGGCGCCCCAGCTGATGAAGCCCTCATCCGATTCATCCCGTTCTGACCGAGAAAAAGAGAATGACTCCAACCATTAACCTTCTGCGTCGTCACCGTTCGATTCGCCATTATACCGATCAACCGATTACGCCTGAACAGCGAGAGGCGATTCTGGCCGCCGCTCAGGCGACCTCCAGCTCCAGCTTTTTGCAGTGTACATCCATTATTCGTATTACGGATCCGGTACTACGTGACGCACTGGTACCCTTAACCGGCGGTCAACAGCACGTCGCGCAGGCCGCTGAGTTTTGGGTCTTCTGCGCCGACTTCAACCGTCATCTGCAGATTTGCCCTGAAGCGCAATTAGGCCTTGCAGAGCAGTTGTTGCTGGGCGTCGTTGATACGGCGATGATGGCGCAAAACGCGCTGACGGCGGCGGAATCACTGGGACTGGGTGGTGTCTATATCGGCGGATTACGCAATAACATCGAATCTGTCACCGAGTTGCTGGCGCTGCCAAAACACGTACTGCCGCTGTTTGGGCTGTGCCTGGGCTGGCCTGCTGATAACCCGGAGCTGAAGCCGCGCCTGCCCGCAGCGATAGTGATGCATGAAAATCGTTATCAGCCGCTCGATAAGGACGTGCTGGCTGATTATGACGAACAGCTCGCGCAGTATTATCTCAGCCGTGGCAGCAATACCCGCCGTGACACCTGGAGCGATCATATTCGCCGCACGCTGATTAAGGAAAATCGTCCCTTTATCCTGGAATATTTGCATAAACAGGGTTGGGCCACGCGCTAAAAATTCCGCCGCTGTGTATGATACGCGGGATAGTGATCGAGTGATGCAGAGAGGTGCAGGGTGAAAATTGCCATATTGTCCCGGGATGGAACGCTCTACTCGTGTAAGCGCCTGCGTGAAGCGGCGATGACGCGTGGTCATCTGGTTGAAATACTCGACCCGCTTTCCTGTTATATGAACATCAATCCGGCGGCGTCCTCAATTCATTATAAAGGACGCAAGTTGCCTCATTTTGATGCCGTCATTCCGCGTATTGGTTCGGCGATTACCTTTTATGGTACGGCGGTGCTACGCCAGTTTGAGATGCTGGGCAGCTATCCGTTGAATGAATCTGTAGCGATTACCCGCGCCCGCGATAAGCTGCGTTCGTTGCAGTTGCTGGCGCGTCAGGGTATCGATCTCCCGATTACCGGCATTGCGCACTCGCCGGATGACACCAGCGATCTGATCGATATGGTTGGTGGCGCGCCGTTGGTGGTGAAACTGGTGGAGGGAACGCAAGGAATTGGCGTGGTACTGGCAGAAACCCGTCAGGCTGCCGAGAGCGTCGTGGATGCGTTCCGGGGGCTTAACGCCCACATTCTGGTTCAGGAATATATTAAAGAGGCCAAAGGCCGCGATATTCGCTGTCTGGTGGTGGGGGATGAGGTGGTTGCTGCCATCGAACGACGGGCGAAGGACGGCGATTTTCGTTCTAATCTCCATCGCGGCGGCGTCGCCTGCATTGCCAACATTACTCCCCGTGAGCGCAAAATTGCGATAAAAGCTGCGCAGACGATGGGGCTTGATGTTGCTGGTGTTGATATTTTACGCGCCGAGCGCGGCCCGCTGGTGATGGAAGTGAATGCCTCTCCGGGTCTGGAAGGGATCGAAAAAACCACCGGTATCGATATCGCCGGGCGGATGATTCAGTGGATCGAACGCCACGCGACGGCTGAATTTTGTCTCAAAACGGGTGGCTAGTCTTTAATATCGCCGATGATCGTGGCATGACGAACACTTTTTGCGTAAGCTGTGCCGGTATTTTTTTATCGTAAGAGGTAGCACATTATTATGACAGAATTGGTCGTTCCCACTCTGGATACGTTGCGGCAATGGCTCGACGACCTGGGCATGAGTTTTTTTGAATGTGATACCTGTCAGGCACTGCATTTACCACACATGCAAAATTTTGACGGCATCTACGATGCGAAATTAGATCTCGTCGATAATACGCTGCTGTTTTCCGCGATGGCTGAAGTGAGGCCTTCTGCGTTACTGCCGCTGGCCGCGGATCTGTCTGCCATCAATGCCAGTTCCCTCACTGTGAAAGCGTTCCTGGATATGCAGGATGATAATCTGCCAAAGCTGGTGGTTTGCCAGTCTTTATCCGTTATGCAAGGGGTAACTTACGCGCAGTTCGAGTGGTTCGTGCGCCAGAGCGAAGAGCAGATATCCATGGTCATTCTTGAAGCGGGCGCGCACCAGATGCTGTTTACCGCCGAAGAAGACGCGCAAAAAAGCAGCGTTGAGAACCATTTTCTTCACTGATTTTAACGTGAAGTATGGCGCGTATAGCGCAGTCGCTGCCAGAGCGGCTGCGGTTTACGTTCTTTTATTCTGCATTTAACCTTTCTTTAAAGAATTATTCACCTCCTTTCCCGCTGTTTCGCTTTATCACATAGACATAAATTGCATAAAAAATTGATAAAAGGCGTTTTTTAATCTGGGCTATAGCCTGAAACCCTGGCTAAAGTTATTCTTGCGAAGCTTAATTACAGCGAGCAATAACGGTCGGGGGAGCGTCCACTCTTCCTGGTTTTTGCCGAGTGACAAACTATGCACGTTTCTTGCATAGCATTGAGTGCAACTTTTTTGGTTCGTTTGTTAACGAACTTTGATAAGGAAAGAGATTATGACCGCCTTAAATAAAAAATGGCTATCGGGTCTGGTTGCGGGTGCTCTGATGGCCGTCTCTGCCGGCACGCTCGCTGCAGAACAAAAAACACTCCATATCTATAACTGGTCTGATTATATTGCGCCGGATACGGTCGCTAATTTTGAAAAAGAGACCGGCATCAAAGTGGTCTATGACGTTTTTGACTCCAACGAAGTGCTGGAAGGCAAACTGATGGCAGGTAGCACCGGTTTTGATCTGGTAGTGCCTTCCGCGAGCTTTCTTGAACGTCAGTTGACGGCAGGCGTTTTCCAGCCGCTGGATAAGAGCAAACTGCCGGGCTGGAAAAACCTCGATCCGGAATTGCTGAAACTGGTCGCCAAACACGACCCGGACAATAAATTCGCGATGCCGTATATGTGGGCGACCACCGGTATTGGCTACAACGTCGATAAAGTGAAAGCGGTGCTCGGCGCTGATGCCCCGCTTAATAGCTGGGATCTGGTGCTGAAGCCGGAAAATCTTGAAAAACTCAAGAGCTGTGGCGTCTCTTTCCTCGATGCGCCGGAAGAGGTGTTTGCCACCGTGCTGAACTATCTGGGTAAAGATCCGAACAGCACCAAAGCAGACGACTATACCGGACCGGCTACCGATCTGCTGCTCAAGCTGCGGCCGAATATCCGTTACTTCCACTCTTCGCAGTACATCAACGACCTGGCTAACGGCGATACCTGTGTGGCGATTGGCTGGGCGGGAGATGTCTGGCAGGCCGCCAACCGGGCGAAAGAGGCGAAGAATGGCGTCAATATCTCCTTCTCGATTCCGAAGGAAGGGGCAATGGCCTTCTTTGATGTCTTCGCGATGCCAGCAGATGCCAAAAATAAAGACGAGGCCTATCAGTTCCTCAACTACCTGTTGCGCCCGGATGTGATTGCGCATATCTCTGACCACGTGTTCTACGCGAATGCCAACAAAGAGGCGACGGCGTTGGTGAGTGCAGAAGTGCGTGATAATCCAGGTATTTATCCGCCAGCAGACGTGCGCGCGAAGATGTTCACCCTGAAAGTTCAGGATCCGAAGATTGACCGCGTCCGTACGCGTGCCTGGACCAAGGTGAAAAGCGGTAAATAACCTTTTACCGTAGGCCGGGCAAGCGAAGCGCTCCCGGCAACTGGCGCACCGTTCTGGTGCGCCTGCACCATGATTGTTTCTGCCGGAGAGCACCCCGTGAATGATGCCACCCCACGCCCGCAGGCGAAAACCCGTAAAGCGCTGACGCCGCTCCTCGAAATCCGCAACCTGACCAAATCCTTCGATGGTCAGCACGCTGTCGATGACGTAAGTCTGACCATTTATAAAGGCGAAATCTTTGCCCTGCTGGGCGCATCAGGCTGTGGAAAATCCACGCTGTTGCGCATGCTGGCGGGGTTTGAACAACCTACTACAGGACAAATCATGCTGGATGGCGTCGACCTGTCCCAGGTGCCGCCTTATTTACGGCCCATCAATATGATGTTTCAGTCCTATGCGCTGTTTCCCCATATGACGGTGGAACAGAATATCGCCTTTGGCCTGAAGCAGGACAAACTGCCGAAAGCAGAAATTGCCAGCCGGGTCGACGAGATGTTAGGTCTGGTGCATATGCAAGAGTTCGCTAAACGCAAACCGCATCAGCTTTCCGGCGGTCAGCGTCAGCGTGTGGCGCTGGCGAGAAGCCTGGCAAAACGGCCTAAACTTCTGCTGCTCGACGAACCGATGGGCGCACTGGATAAAAAGCTGCGTGACCGTATGCAGCTCGAAGTGGTCGATATCCTTGAGCGCGTCGGCGTAACCTGCGTGATGGTGACGCACGATCAGGAAGAGGCGATGACCATGGCCGGGCGTATCGCCATTATGAACCGTGGCAAGTTTGTGCAAATCGGTGAGCCGGAAGAAATTTACGAGCACCCGACCACGCGCTACAGCGCAGAGTTTATCGGCTCGGTCAATGTCTTTGAGGGCGTAATTAAAGAGCGCCAGGAAGACGGTCTGGTGCTCTATTCTCCTGGGCTGGTGCATCCGTTGAAGGTCGATCCGGATGCGTCGGTGGTGGATAACGTGCCGGTGCACGTGGCGCTGCGTCCGGAAAAAATCATGCTCTGCGAAGAGCCGCCTGCCGACGGTTTTAACTTCGCCGTCGGTGAAGTGGTGCACATTGCCTATCTTGGCGATCTCTCCATCTATCACGTTCGCCTGAAAAGCGGACAGATGATCAGCGCCCAGTTGCAAAACGCTCACCGTTATCGCAAAGGTCTGCCGACCTGGGGCGATGAGGTGCGTCTGTGCTGGGATGCGGACAGTTGTGTGGTGTTGACGGTTTAAGGAGCGAAGATGAGTACACTTGAACCTCCGGCACGCGTAGAAAAACCAGGCGGCTTTACGTTCTGGCTGGCGCGCGTGCAGATGAAACACGGGCGCAAACTGGTGATAGCGCTGCCTTACGTCTGGCTGATCCTGCTGTTTCTGCTGCCTTTTCTGATCGTCTTTAAAATCAGTCTGGCGGAGATGGCGCGAGCGATCCCGCCGTATACGGAGCTGATGGAGTGGGCCGACGGGCAACTGTCGATCACCCTTAATCTCGGTAACTTCCTACAGTTGACGGACGATCCGCTCTACTTTGATGCTTATCTGCAGTCACTACAGGTGGCGGGGATCTCGACGCTCTGCTGTCTGCTGCTGGGGTATCCATTGGCGTGGGCGGTGGCGCACAGCAAGCCGTCAACGCGTAATATTCTGCTGCTGTTGGTGATCCTGCCGTCGTGGACCTCGTTTTTGATCCGCGTATATGCCTGGATGGGGATACTGAAAAATAATGGCGTGTTGAATAACTTTCTGCTGTGGCTGGGCGTAATTGACCAGCCGCTGACCATTCTGCACACCAATCTGGCGGTGTATATCGGTATTGTGTACGCCTATTTGCCGTTCATGGTGCTGCCGATTTATACCGCACTGACGCGGATTGATTACTCGCTGGTGGAAGCGTCGCTGGATCTGGGTGCGCGTCCGTTGAAAACGTTCTTTAGTGTGATCGTCCCGCTGACCAAAGGCGGCATTATTGCCGGTTCTATGCTGGTGTTCATTCCGGCGGTGGGCGAGTTTGTGATCCCAGAACTGCTCGGCGGGCCAGACAGCATCATGATTGGTCGCGTGCTGTGGCAAGAGTTCTTTAACAACCGCGACTGGCCGGTGGCGTCTGCGGTCGCGATTGTCATGTTGCTGCTGCTGATCGTCCCGATTATGTGGTTTCACAAACATCAGCAAAAAAGCGGAGGGGCCCACGGATGAACAACTTACCGGTAATTCGTTCGCCCTGGCGGATTGTGATTCTGGTGCTCGGGTTTACTTTCCTGTATGCGCCGATGCTGATGCTGGTCATCTACTCGTTTAACAGTTCCAAACTGGTCACGGTGTGGGCTGGATGGTCAACGCGCTGGTATGGCGAACTGTTCCGCGATAGCGCAATGATGAGCGCAGTGGGGTTGAGTCTGACCATCGCCGCCTGCGCGGCGACCATGGCGGCGATACTCGGCACGATTGCTGCGGTGGTGATGGTGCGTTTTGGTCGCTTTCGCGGGTCGAACGGCTTTGCCTTTATGATCACCGCGCCGCTGGTGATGCCGGATGTGATCACCGGGCTCTCTTTGTTGCTGCTGTTTGTCGCACTGGGGCACGCTATTGGCTGGCCGTCAGATCGTGGCATGCTGACTATCTGGCTGGCACACGTCACGTTCTGTACGGCGTATGTGGCGGTGGTGATCTCCTCGCGCCTGCGTGAACTGGATCGCTCCATTGAGGAAGCGGCGATGGATCTGGGGGCGACGCCGCTGAAGGTGTTCTTTGTGATTACGCTGCCGATGATTATGCCAGCGGTGGTCTCCGGCTGGCTGCTGGCGTTTACCCTGTCGCTGGACGATCTGGTCATTGCCAGCTTTGTCTCCGGACCGGGCGCGACCACGTTACCGATGCTGGTCTTCTCCAGCGTGCGGATGGGCGTTAACCCGGAAATTAACGCCCTGGCGACGCTGATACTCGGGGTGGTGGGAATTGTTGGTTTTATCGCCTGGTATTTGATGGCTCGCACGGAAAAACAGCGGATCCGCGATATCCAACGTGCAAGACGTGACTGAAGACACTAAAATCTGCCAACCTGGCTACATAATGCCGCGCTCGTCGCGGCATTGTTTTCATGGAAGACGATTCGTTGGGATTTTTTAATAAAACATCCTCATCACATGCCCGCCTGAATGTGCCCACGCTGGTGCAGGTGGCGGCGCTCGCCATTATTATGATCCGTGGGCTCGACCTGCTGATGATTTTCAACACCCTTGGCATTCGCGGACTGGGCGAGTTTATTCATCGCAGCGTGCAGACATGGAATTTAACGCTGGTTTTTCTCGGCAGCCTGATGCTGGTATTTATTGAAATCTGGTGTGCGTTTTCACTGGTGAAAGGGCGTAACTGGGCGCGCTGGATCTATCTCCTCACGCAGGTGATTGCCGCCAGCTATTTGTGGGCGGCCTCGCTGGGCTACGGCTATCCAGAGCTGTTCAGCATTGCGGGTGAGTCAAAGCGGGAGATTCTGCGTACGCTGGTAATGCAAAAACTGCCCGATATGCTGGTGCTGTTATTACTGTTTGTGCCCGCGGCCAGTCGTCGCTTCTTCCGCTTACAATAATGTGTATAATCCTCGCCCCTGTTTAGATAAAGGTTTCCGTATGCAGTGCGCACTCTATGACGCCGGTCGCTGTCGTTCCTGTCAGTGGATCACGCAGCCCGTCGGCGAGCAACTCACCGCCAAAACCGCCGATCTGCAAAATTTGCTTGCCGGTTTTCCCGTCGGAGAATGGTGCGTGCCGGTCAGCGGCCCGGAGCTGGCGTTTCGCAATAAAGCTAAGATGGTGGTCAGCGGCAGCGTGGAAAAACCGTTGCTGGGCATGTTGCATCGCGATGGTACGCCAGAAGATCTGTGCGATTGCCCGCTCTATCCGGCCTCGTTTGCGCCGGTGTTTGCTGTGCTGAAACCGTTTATTGCGCGGGCCGGACTAACTCCCTACAACGTGGCACGCAAGCGTGGAGAGCTTAAGTACCTTTTGCTGACGGAAAGTCAGTTTGATGGCGGTATGATGCTGCGCTTTGTTCTGCGTTCCGACAGTAAACTGGCGCAGTTGCGTGCTGCGCTGCCGTGGTTGCAGGCGCAACTGCCGCAACTGAAGGTCATCAGCGTCAATCTTCAGCCGGTGCATATGGCGATTATGGAAGGGGAGACAGAAATCTTTCTGACTGAACAGCAGGCGCTGGCGGAGCGGTTTAACGACGTGCCGCTGTGGATCCGCCCGCACAGTTTCTTCCAGACCAACCCGGCGGTGGCAAGCCAATTATATGCCACAGCGCGTGACTGGGTGCGGCAGTTGCCGGTGAACCACATGTGGGATCTGTTCTGTGGTGTCGGTGGGTTTGGTCTGCACTGCGCGACGCCGCAGATGCAGTTGACGGGAATTGAAATTGCGCCGGAAGCCATTGTCTGTGCGAAGCAGTCAGCGGCGGAACTGGGCTTAACCAATCTTCATTTTCAGGCGCTGGATTCGACGCAGTTTGCCACCGGGCAGGGGGCTGTGCCGGATCTGGTGCTGGTGAACCCGCCGCGCCGCGGAATTGGTAAATCCTTGTGTGATTACCTCAGCCGAATGGCACCGCAATTTATCATCTATTCCAGCTGTAATGCGCAGACGATGGCGAAAGACATTGCCGCATTGCCAGGCTATCGCATTGAACGGGTACAGCTTTTCGATATGTTCCCACATACCGCGCATTATGAAGTGCTGACATTGTTGCTGAAGGACGAGTCACGGTTTGCCGGATAGCGGCGGTGGCGCCTTATCCGGCTTGCGAGTGAAGTGTATTTTGTAGGCCTGATAAGCGTAGCGTCATCAGGCACTCTACAGCCAATTCTCGGTCTTACTGCGGGAACCACTGGTCGTTGATTTTTTGGTACGTACCATCGGCCTTGATCGCCGCCAGCGCAGCGTTCAGTTTATCGAGCAGCACTTTATTATCCGGGCGAACCGCGATGCCGAGGCCGGTACCGAAGTACTGTGGATCGGTGACTTTCTCGGTTGCCACACCCAACTGCGGGTTAGTTTTCAGCCACTCGTTCACCACGGCGGTATCACCGAATACGCCATCAATACGGCCATTTTTCAGGTCGATAAACGCATTCTGATAGCTGTCATAGGCCACGGTTTTCACTTCCGGGTGCTTGTCCTGCAAGTATTTCTGGTGAGTGGTGCCGTTTTCCATCCCGATACGTTTACCTTTCAGGTCGGCAAAGGTTTTATAGGTATCTTTCTTCGAAATCACCAGCGCCGAGTTGGCATAGTAGGGGGTCGTAAACGCCACCTGTTTGCTCCGCTCTGGAGTGATATCCATACCGGAAATCACAGCGTCATATTTTTTGAACTTGAGCGCCGGGATAAGGCTGTCAAATGCATGGTTGGTGAAAGTACATTCTGCCTGCATCTGTTTGCATAAGGCTTTTGCCAGATCGAGGTCGAAGCCGACGATTTGGTTATTGGCATCCATAGATTCGAACGGTGGATAGGTCGCAGAGACGCCAAAACTGATTTTTTCAGCGGCAGAGGCACCGAAGGTGAAAGAGGCAAGTAATGTGGCCAGAACTAACTTTTTCATGGTTGGACTCCCGTTATGATGAGGCGCCGTTTCTGCGGCATGTATTTACAATGCCAGTAAATGAATTTGTATGCAATAAAAATGATTAACTATTTTGTGATAAATAAAAAAAGACGGACAGGTTATAAACTTGTCCGTCTTGTTGGTTGTGATTTATGCAATAAAGTGCTTAGTTTCGACGTTCGAATGCCAGCGCTTTGCGCTCGATCAGACGCATCATTAACGTCAACAGGCCGTTGACGATCAGGTAGATAACTCCCGCTGCGCCGAACACCATCACATCATAGGTGCGACCGTACAGCAGCTGACCATAACCCATCACTTCCATCAGCGTGATGGTATATGCCAGAGAGGTACTTTTGAACACCAGCACCACTTCGTTGGAATACGAGGAGAGGGCGCGTTTAAAGGCATACGGCAACAGGATTGCCAGCGTGTCTTTCTTGCTCATCCCCAGCGCGCCGCAGGACTGCCACTGGCCTTCCGGAATCGCGCGAATCGCCCCGTAGAACAGTTGAGTGGTATAAGCTGCGCTGTTAAGCGACAGTGCAATCAAGGCGCACAACCACGGCTCTGACAGCAGATGCCACAGAACCGGATACTCCTGCAGAGACGGAAACTGACCCGGTCCGTAGTAGATCAAGAAGATCTGAACCAGCAGCGGCGTACCGGTAAACAGCGTGATATAGCCACGCACCAGCCAGACTACCACCGGCGTTTTCAACGTCAGAACAATCGTGAAAATCAACGCCAGAATCAGGGCAACGACAATGGATGCCACCGTCAGGGTCAGGCTGGTATGCAGTCCTTTCAGCAGTTCAGGTAAATACTCAAACATCAGCCTGGTCTCCGCTCAAAACGTGTCGCGCGCAGGTCAATGCGTTTGAGAATGTACTGGCTCACCAGCGTAATCACCAGGTAGATCGCCGCAGCGATAATGTACCAGTTAAACGGTTCCTGGGTTCGCGTGGCGATACTCTTGGTTTGCAGCATCAGGTCGTTGACGCTGATGAGGCTCACCAGCGCGGTATCTTTCAGCAATACCAGCCACTGGTTGCCCAGCCCCGGCAGCGCATGACGCCACATTTGCGGCATCACCAGCCGGAAGAAAATGGCGGTCTTCGACAGTCCCAACGCCTGGCCGGATTCCCACTGCCCCAGCGGTACCGCTTTTAGCGCGCCGCGCAACGTTTGAGACGCATAGGCTGCGTAGAGCAGAGAGAGGGCAATCACCCCACACAGGAAGGGGCTGACGTCGAAGTTTTCGATCTCCATTCGTACCGGAATCTGCACGACGCCCAGATTGATCGTAAAGCCATCAGAGAGCATCAGCAGCAGTTGAGAGGAGCCGAAATAGATAAACAGCACCACCAGAATTTCCGGCAGGCCGCGTAAAATGGTGACCAGCGCGGAACCCGTCCACGCGACAGGACGCCATTTCACTGACTCCCAGACGGCGAAAAGCATTGCCAGCGCCAGGCCGAGGATCAGTGCACAAACGGCAAGGCCGACGGTCATCCCGGCGGCGCTTGCAAGTGGGAAAAATTCGTTCATCAAGGCTTACTTCTGGAACCATTTGTTATAGATGGTCTCGTAAGTCCCATCTTTCTTCACTTTTTCCAGCGCAGTGTTGAATTTCTGCTGCAGTTCCTCATTGCCCTGGCGTACGGCGATGCCGAGGCCGGTGCCGAAGTAATCTTTATCCGTCACTTTGTCGCCAACCGGCGCCAGCTTCGGATTGTCTTTCAGCCACTCTGTGACCACCGCGGTATCACCGAACACACTGTCAATACGGCCGTTTTGCAGATCCAGTTTCGCATTCTGGTAGCTGTCATACGGAACGGTAGTGATTTCCGGGTGCTTATCCATGATGAATTTCTGGTGAGTGGTGCCATTCTGCACGCCCACTTTCTTGCCTTTCAGCTGATCAACGCCAGTGAATTTACCCTGCTGACCAATGAACAGCGCGGAGTTGTCATAGTAAGGGGTCGTGAACAGCACCTGTTTTTCACGCTCGGGCGTGATATCCATCCCGGCCATCACCGCGTCGAAACGGCGGAATTTCAGGCTTGGGATCAGGCTGTCAAATGCCTGGTTGGTAAAGGTACAGGTCGCGTCGATCTCTTTACACAGCGCATTGGCCAGATCGACATCAAAGCCGACAATCTTGTTATTAGCGTCCATGGATTCAAACGGAGGATAGGACGCTTCGGTCGCAAAACGAATGGTCTGGGCTGCTGTAGCGGAAAGGCTAAAGCCTGCGATAAGCGCGGCAATCAGAACTTTTTTCATTGTGTTGTCCCGAATCTTAGTGAGAGAGATAGTTTTTAAATGCTTCGGTCTGCGGGTCGGCAAAGCAACTCGCATTACCCTGCTCGACGATATGACCGTTTTCCATATACACGACGCGGCTGGCGGTTTTACGCGCCACTTCTACTTCGTGCGTCACGATCACTTGTGTAATTTTAGTTTCCGCCAGTTCACGAATGATGCTGACGATCTGCGCGGTAATTTCCGGGTCCAACGCGGCGGTGGGTTCATCAAACAGCAACACCTGCGGCTCCATCATCAACGCGCGGGCAATGGCCACACGCTGCTGCTGTCCGCCGGAGAGATGCAGCGGATAGCGATCGCTGTAAGGTTTCAGGCGCAGGCGTTCAAGCAGCTTTTCGGCGCGCGCCAGTGCCTGATCTTTCGACAGACCCAGCACGCGGCAGGGTGCCTCAATCAGATTCTGTTGCACAGTGAGGTGCGGCCACAGATTGTATTGCTGAAAGACCATTCCGACGTTCTGACGCAGCTCGCGAATCGCTTTATCTGACGGCGTCTTGCGGAAATCGAAGTGATTTCCCGCAATGTTAAGCGTACCGGAACGCGGCATCTCAAGCAGATTGAGTACCCGCAGCAGTGAGCTTTTACCGGCCCCGCTTGGGCCCAGTAACACCAGTGTTTCACCCTGCGGGCAATCCAGCGTGATATCGAACAGCGCCTGATGCGCGCCGTAGAAGCAGTTAATGCCGTTTAATTGAATACTCATTGATGCTCGTATACTGGCCGTCTGATAGCTATTGAAGCCGCAGATAGTACCTTTGACAGAATAGTTATGCAATATTTATGCTTTAAAAGTTAAATATAACGCGCATTTCTCATTAAACATAGCACAAAATAGCGAGGGGGAAGGTCGGTAAGAACAATTGTCGGCATTCCATGCAGAATGCCGGACAATTTACGGGGGGACAATTTTTAGCGCGTTTAAGCGGAGAGATTAACGGTTTTCAACCGACTGACGAAGCGTACCGGCCGGGGCATGCACGCTGCCGCCGAGATAGCGAACATCATCAATGACCCAGCACTGGCCTTCACGGATCATCAGCACTTCATCCTGCCAGTTCTGATCGCCCTGTTTCAGCGCAACGCGTAGTGGGATGTTTCGTGCATCACTATTCGGAATGGTCGAGGCGCTGGCAACACTGGCGCTGTCCGGCGGCGTGGCGCGGCTGGAGAACGGATCGCTGCTCATCAGTTGACGATGCGCGCTGTCACGACTGGCATCCGACAGCAGTTTCGCCAGGCTGTCGCTCAGATAAGGGCGCAGGGCGGTGAGATCATTACTGCGGTGCTGGATACGATAGTCATAGAATTGTTGAGCCACACTGTCCGGGCCGCCATCCACACAGGCCCCCGCACGCGGCCCGTTGTCTTTATAGGCTGGCGTGACGGTAGTGCAGGCGCTGAGCAGCAGCGCGCAAGGGATGAGCAGGGAGAGTTTCGAATAGCGCATAGTGATTTCCTTATAAGCGTTCTGCCATGAGTCTTCTAAGATAACAGTCATCTACGATAATCAATTATATCCTTTCAATGATAGTGTATGGCGCTGATAATGTGCTGAATGTAACCAGGAGAGACATCATGCAATTTTCGACAACCCCCACGCTCGAAGGACAAAGCATCGTGGAATACTGCGGTGTGGTCACAGGCGAAGCCATTCTGGGCGCGAATATTTTCCGGGACTTTTTTGCCGGTATCCGCGATATCGTCGGCGGTCGTTCAGGCGCTTACGAAAAAGAGTTACGCAAAGCGCGTGAAATTGCTTTCGCAGAGCTGGGCGAGCAGGCGAAAGCGCTGGGCGCTGACGCCGTCGTGGGCATTGATATCGATTATGAAACGGTCGGCAAAGACAGCAGCATGCTGATGGTCAGCGTCAGCGGGACGGCGGTGAAAACGCGTCGATGAGAAAGGGGTTATGGCTGGCGGCCTTTGCGTTACTGCTGACGGGATGCGCGGGCGAAAAAGGGATCGTTGATAAAGACGGTTATCAGCTTGATACCCGTCATCAGGCGCAGGCGGCATATCCGCGCATCAAAGTGTTGGTGATCCACTATACCGCGGATGACTTCGATAGCTCGCTGGCGACGCTGACGGATAAAAACGTCAGTTCGCATTATCTGATCCCGTCCGTGCCGCCGTTGCATCGCGGTAAACCGCGTATCTGGCAACTGGTGCCGGAACAGGATCTGGCGTGGCATGCCGGTATCAGTTTCTGGCGCGGCGCGACGCGCATCAACGACACCTCGATTGGCATTGAGCTGGAAAATCGCGGCTGGCAAAAATCGGCGGGTGATAAATATTTTGCCCCGTTTGAGCCTGCGCAGATTCAGGCGCTGATCCCGCTGGCAAAAGACATTATCGCCCGTTACGACATCAAGCCACAGAACGTGGTCGCGCATGCGGATATTGCCCCACAGCGAAAAGACGATCCCGGTCCGCTGTTTCCCTGGCGAGCGCTGGCAGCACAAGGCATTGGCGCCTGGCCCGATGCGCAGCGGGTAAATTTCTACCTCGCTGGGCGGGCGCCGCATACGCCCGTTGAGATGGCCTCACTGCTGGATCTGTTGTCGCGTTATGGGTATGAGGTGAAGCCTGAAATGACCGCGCGTGAACAGCAGCGCGTTGTGATGGCGTTTCAGATGCACTTCCGCCCGACGTTGTGGAACGGCGTTGCCGATGCCGAAACGCAGGCGATTGCTGAGGCGTTACTGGAAAAGTATGGGCAAGGTTAGCGATGCAGTTTTCCGTGGTCGCGCAACCACGCGGCCGTTTTCACAATGCCTTCATCCAGCGTCACCACCGGCTTATACCCCAGTTCCGTTTCGGCACGGCTGATATCCAGCGTAAAATCGAAATTCAGCTTCGACACCCCGTAGTGGGTTAACGCCGGTTCTTTGGCAGACTTATTGCCAAAGTGCTCCAGGCTGCGGGCAATCATATCCAGCATCGGATAGGGCACGGAACGGATCCGGCAGTGAATATTCAGTTCATCAATCAGCTTTTGCACGATACTGCGCAGGGTTCTGGGTTCGCCGTTGGTGATGTTGTACACCCGACCGGACGGCAGGCTGTCGCACAGTTCCTGACTCGCCAGCCACATCGCGTGGATTGCGTTCTCATAGTAGGTCATATCGACCATCGCGCTGCCGCCGTGCGGCAACAGCACGCTGCCGTAGTGGTGCATCATGTGCGCCAGACGGGGAATAAACACTTTGTCGTGTGGGCCAAACAGGCTCTGTGGGCGCAACACCGTAAACCGGGTCTGCGGGTTGGCCTGGGCCAGCAGGCTGATGACCTCTTCGCCAGCGGCTTTGCTGCGGGCAAATTCGTTGGCAAAGCGGTGCGGGCGAAAATCTTCTTTGATATCGCGATGATGGTGATAATCGAAATAAAGCGATGGAGAGGAAATATGAACAAAGTTACGCACGCCCCATGCGACGGCCCATTCGCCAAGACGGCGGGTCGCACGTACGTTTGCCAGATCAAAGGCTTCCTGAGTTCCCCAGGGTGAGGTGAAACTTGAGCAGTGCCACAGCGTATCGATGCCCGCAAGCATAACCTTCGCCTGCGAAGAGACCAGCTCGGTCAGATCCGCATGCACAAACTCCGCGCCCATTTTTTCGAGCAGTTTACCCATCGCTTCGTTGCGACCGGTCGCTCTGACGCTGATGCCTTTGTTGCGCAAAAACTCAACCGCGTTTCGTCCTAAGCCGCTGGTTGCGCCGGTAACCAGTACCTTCATATCAGTCCACTGTGTTTAATAAAACGTCGTGCGCATTCTTCCGTGAATTACGTCGGTATGCAATGGGAAACATGAAACAATACAGTAAGTTTTTACGATTTATCTGTGATTTGTTCTGCAAGTCTGGCAATTTTCTTTGCCATCCCCCGGAAAATAAACAGGTGCGCCGGGATCATCAGCAGCCAGTAGAAAAGCCCTGGCATACCGTGCGGATGCCACCAGGCACGCACGTCAATTTCGCGATGATCGCCCTTATCGTCAAGGGTAAAGCTCAGCCGTCCCAGGCCTGGCGCTTTCATGCCAAACAGCAGCGCGAGCTGTTTTTCTGGCTCGACGATAATCACTTTCCAACTGTCTACAGTATCGCCCGGTTGAAGCAGTTCGTGTTCAGGGCGACCTTTTGCCAGCCGATGCCCGACTAGCAGATCCAGCGCGGCCCGGATCTTCCACAATCCATTGCCAAAGAAATAGCCCTCTTTGCCGCCAAGACGGTTCACTACCCGCCACAACGCCGGCAAACTGGCGGATGTCTTTACGGTAAACCCGGCCTGTTTGGCGAAAAAACCGTATTCCGGTCGCCAGCGGGCAAACGCCTGCGCGTCGTAACCCCAGTCGCTGGAGTTCACCAGTTTCTCCTCTTCCTTCAGCGTGCTGCGTACAGCATCGTCAAAGGCGATAAGCTTTTGGGGTATCAACGCCCGTAGTTCGCTGTCATCGGCCAGCAGATCGTGTCTGAGACCCTGTATCAACGCTTTCGCGGTGGTAGGCGGCACCGAGGTGATGACATTCAGGAACCAGACGGAAATCCAACGGGTGGGAAAGGGGATGGGGATAAGCCAGCGATGCTTGCCGCTCACCGTCATGAAATGTTCGAGCTGCTGCTGGTAGCTAAGCACCTGTGGCCCGGCGGCTTCAAAGATCCGATGCTCACGGGACGGGTGATCCAGCAAGGCCACCAGATAATGCAGCAGGTTTTCCAGCGCGATGGGCGTGGTACGTGAGCGCACCCAGCGCGGCGGGGTCAGCACCGGCAGGTTGTAGACCATGTCGCGCATCACTTCAAAAGCGGCGGAACCGGCTCCGACGATGATCCCGGCGCGCAGTTCCGTTACCGGTACGCCAGACTCGCGCAGGGTATCGGCGGTGATCTGCCGCGCCCGCAGGTGGTCAGACTGCTCATGTTCCGGCGCCTGCAAGGAGCTGAGAAAAATCAGTTGCCCGACCGGCGTTTCACGCAGAGCATCACGCACGTTAAGCGCGACCTGACGCTCATGGGCAATGAAATCGCCGCCTTCTCCCATACCGTGTACCAGATAGTAGACGGTATCAACATTCGTCAACAGAGACGCAAGCTGCGTCGGCCAGTTCAGATCGACCTTATGACAGCTGACGTTGGGCAACTGCTGTTTGTCCAGCCGTTCAATGCGACGTGCCACCGCCAGTACCTGATGTCCTTGCTGGTTGAGCGCCTGCACCAGATGTTGACCAATGTAACCACTGGCGCCAAGAACCACTATGCGTTGCGGCACATCTCTCTCCTTAACGAGTCAGGAACGCGCGCCAGTGGGCGACGACATCAGCAAGCTGTTCCCGTGAAACATCCAGATGGGTCACCAGACGGACAATCGGCGACGCGTTGATCAGCACGCCCTGTGCCTTCATGTACTCACCCAGCGCTGCGGCGTTGCCCTCACCGACGCGGACAAACAGCATATTGGTGTCGTGACGCATCACGTCCGCCCCGGTTTCCCGTAGCTGTTCTGCAAGCCAGGCCGCGTTGTCGTGATCGTCCTGCAGGCGCGCAACGTTATTTTTCAGGGCATACAGTCCAGCTGCCGCCAGGATACCGGCCTGACGCATGCCGCCACCGGTCATTTTGCGCCAGCGGGTCGCACGCTTAATGTAATCGTGGCTGCCGACCAGTAGCGATCCGACCGGCGTCCCCAGCCCTTTGGACAGGCAGATGGTAAAGGAGTCGCAATACTGCACGACCTCTTTGAGTTCACAGCCGTACGTCACGACAGCGTTAAAAATACGTGCGCCATCGACATGCAGCGCCAGACCGCGCTCACGGGTAAATTCCCATGCCTCTTTCAGATACTCTCGTGGCAGGACTTTGCCGTTGTGGGTATTTTCGAGGCTTAACAGGCGGGTACGGGCAAAGTGGATGTCATCTGCCTTTATTTTGGCGGCGACTTTATCCAGCGGTAACGTTCCGTCTGGCGCAGCGTCAATCGGCTGCGGCTGAATGCTGCCGAGCACCGCCGCGCCGCCGGCTTCATACAGATAGTTATGTGCCCCCTGACCGGCGATATACTCTTCGCCACGCTCGCAGTGGCTCAGTAGCGCCACGAGGTTGGCCTGGGTGCCGGTGGGTAAAAATAACGCCGCTTCTTTACCTGAAAGGTCAGCGGCGTAGTGCTGGAGAGCGTTAACGGTAGGGTCATCCCCGTACACGTCGTCCCCCACCGGGGCGGCCATCATTTCTTCAAGCATGGCGCGACTCGGACGGGTGACGGTATCACTGCGTAGATCAATCATTGCACATCCCTATTGTTTGAAAGGCGATGTGCATTGTTTTACCTGAGCCAGTTGGTTTTTGCCAGTTCGATCACCTCATCGCCGCGACCGCTGATGATGGCGCGCAGCATATACAGGCTGAAGCCTTTGGCCTGCTCCAGTTTGATCTGCGGCGGAATGGCCAGTTCTTCTTTTGCAACAACTACATCCACCAGCACCGGGCCGTCGATTGACAGGGCGCGCTGTAGTGCTTCATCAACGTCTGCGGCTTTTTCCACCCGAATACCGGTGATGCCGCACGCTTCGGCAATGCGCGCAAAATTAGTGTCGTGCAACTCCGTACCGTCAGTGAGATAACCACCGGCCTTCATCTCCATCGCCACAAAGCCCAGCACGCTGTTGTTAAAGACCACGATTTTGACCGGGAGCTTCATCTGGACCACCGACAGGAAATCCCCCATCAGCATACTGAATCCGCCGTCGCCGCACATGGCAATGACCTGACGTCCCGGTGCGGTGGCCTGTGCGCCCAGCGCCTGCGGCATGGCGTTAGCCATCGAACCGTGGTTAAACGAGCCCAACAGACGGCGCTTGCCGTTCATTTTCAGGTAGCGGGCGGCCCACACCGTCGGCGTACCGACGTCGCAGGTAAAGATGGCGTCATCGGCGGCAAAATGGCTGATTTGTTGCGCCAGGTACTGCGGGTGAATCGCCTTTTCGCTGGGTTTGGCAAGATCGTCGAGGCCCTTACGCGCATCGCGATAATCGCTCAATGCCTTATCGAGGAATTTACGTTCGGTTTTCTCTTCCACCAGCGGCAGCAGTGCCGTCAGCGTGGCTTTGATATCGCCTACCAGCGCCATATCGACCTTACTGTGCGCGCCGATACTGGCGGGGTTGATATCAATCTGAATAATTTTGGCGTCGGTTGGGTAGAACGCGCGGTAAGGGAACTGCGTACCGAGTAGCACCAGCGTATCGGCATTCATCATGGTATGGAAGCCGGATGAGAAGCCGATCAATCCGGTCATCCCCACATCATATGGGTTGTCGTATTCGACATGTTCTTTACCGCGCAGGGCGTGAACGATAGGGGCCTTAATTTTGGCGGCAAACTCGACCAGTTCTTTATGCGCACCCGCGCAGCCGCTGCCGCACATCAGGGCGATGTTGCTGGAGTAGCGTAACAGTTGGGCCAGCTTTCTTAACTCTTCTTCTGCGGGCGTGACGATCGGTAAGGGCGCGTGATACCAGTGGCTGCTGGCGCTTTCTGGCGCCGGTTTTAATGCCACATCGCCTGGTAATACCACCACCGAGACGCCGCGATTGAGCACCGCTTTGCGCATGGCAATCGCCAGGACCTGGGGGATCTGTTCCGGGCTGGAAACAAGCTCGCAATAGTGGCTACATTCGCGGAACAGTTCCTGTGGGTGCGTCTCCTGGAAATAGCCGCTGCCAATTTCGCTGGACGGAATGTGGGCGGCGATGGCCAGCACCGGGACGTGGTTACGATGACAATCAAACAGACCGTTGATCAGATGCAGGTTACCGGGTCCACAAGACCCTGCGCAAACCGCCAGTTCACCGGTCAGTTGCGCCTCCGCACCCGCCGCAAACGCGGCAACTTCTTCATGACGGGTCGACATCCACTCAATCGTTCCCATGCGATTGAGGCTGTCGCTCAGGCCGTTCAGCGAATCGCCCGTCACGCCCCAGATACGTTTCACACCTGCCTGTTCCAGTGTTTTAGCAATAAAAGCGGCAACCGTTTGTTTCATGGTTTTCCATCTCCTTAATTGTGATACCGGTTACAAGTTTAGATGAAGATAGTGATTACGCTGTGTGGCACCCCCCTTATTTTCAGCGGCTTCCTTTCAGGGGGGATAACGCGTAGCGTGAAAAAATCAGAGTGAACCAGGGGTAAATTCAGATGCTTACCACATTGTTAAATGCAGTGAATCGGATGCTGACGCACGAGGATTTTGGCAAGTTTTTATTACGCCTGGCGGTTGGGGGATTGATGCTGTTTCACGGGCTGCATAAGCTGTTTGCCGGAATTGATGGCATTAGCGGAATGCTGATTGCCAAAGGGTTACCGGGCTTTATTGCGTACGGCGTACTGGTGGGGGAAGTGATTGCGCCTTGTCTGATTATTCTCGGGATCCTGACGCGTCCTGCGGCGCTGGTGCTGGCATTCACCATGATTGTGGCGTGGCTGATGGTCGGGATGAATGAAACCTGGGCGCTGGATAAAACTGGCGCCTGGGCAATTGAAAGTCTGGTCTATTTCTTTATCGGCGCACTGGCGGTGGCGTTTCTCGGTGCGGGACGGTTTTCGGTTGCGGGTAATTCAGCCTGGCGGTAAAAAAAAAGCCCGGACGAACCGGGCTTTGTTGACTCAGGCGAGCACTAAGTCGCCCTGCGGGTGACAGGAGCAGGCCAGTACGTAGCCTTCGGCGATTTCAGCATCGGTTAGCGTCATGGTGCTGCTGACCGTATAGTCGCCGGAAACCACTTTGGTTTTACAGCACCCGCAGACGCCCGCGCGGCAGGCAACGGTGACGGGCACCTTGTTGCTTTCCAGCGCATCCAGCAGCGTCGTACCGACCGGCGCGTAAAATTCTTTCGCTGGCTGCAGCTTAGTAAATTTTAGACCGCTGGTTGCCGCTTCCGCTACCGGGGTGAAGAACTGTTCTTTAAAGAAGCGCGTGACGCCCAGCGCTTTCACTTCCCGCTCGACCAGATCCATATACGGCGCCGGGCCACAGGTCATCACCGTGCGGGAGGCCAGATCCGGTACCTGTTGCAACAGCGCAGTGGTCAGGCGACCAGCGACAAAACCGGCCGTGGCGTTGTTTTCCGCCACCAGCGTGACCGGATACTGACGCCATTCTTCGGCAAAAATGACATCCTGCGGCGAGCGCACGTTGAAGATCACCTGTACGTCAGCATGCGGACGGTACTTCGCCAACCAGCGGCGCATCGACATGATCGGCGTGACGCCACAACCGGCTGCCAGCATCAGGAACTTATCATCGGCTTTGTCTTCGCAGATGAAATCGCCCATTGCATCGGACAGCCAGAGGTAGTCGCCGCGCTTCACGTCGCGGGTTAACCACTGTGAGCCCGCACCGTCGTCAATCCGGCGAACGGTCAGCGTAATGTACTCGCTGACGCCCGGCGTTGAAGAGAGCGTGTAAGCGCGCAGCGTTTCCGCCGAATTACGCACGCTGATCAGTGCATACTGCCCGGCGCGATACGGATAATAGTCGTGGCACAGCAACGAAATTGTCCATACATCCGGCGTTTCCTGATGGATGTGATGAACCTGCATCCGCCATGGGCACTGATGAGTTGGCATTGTCATTTTTTTACTCCTTACGCGCTCAGCAACTGCTTCATGTCTTCTTCAACGGTGGTCACGGAACGTAGACCAAATTTCTCGTTGAGTACCGCCAGCAGATCCGGCGTGAAGAAACCAGGCGCCGTCGGGCCAGTAACGATGTTTTTCACACCGAGAGACAGCAGGGTCAGCAGAATGACAATCGCTTTCTGTTCAAACCAGGAGAGTACCAGCGACAGCGGCAGGTCGTTTACGCCACAGCCCAGTTTCTCTGCCAGCGTCACTGCCAGAATGATAGCGGAGTACGCATCGTTACACTGACCGGCATCAACCAGACGCGGCAGGCCTTCGATATCGCCGAACTCCAGCTTGTTGAAGCGATATTTACCGCAGGCCAGGGTCAGGATCAGGCAATCATCCGGTACGCTGGTGGCGAAATCGGTGAAGTAGTTACGTTCGCCGCGCGCGCCGTCACAGCCGCCAACCAGGAAGATGTGACGCAGTTTTTCACGGCTCACCAGATCGATCAGGGTGTCCGCCGCGCCCAGCAGGGTCTGACGACCGAAACCGACGGTGATCAGGTGTGGAATTTCGCTGTACGGGAAGCCTGCCATTTGCTGGGCCTGCGCGATAACCGGACCGAAGTCATCGCCTTCCAGGTGGCTCACACCCGGCCAACCGACGATGCTGCGAGTCCAGATACGATCGTCGTAACTGCCAACGGTCGGGTCGATGATGCAGTTAGAGGTCATCACGATAGGGCCAGGGAAGCGGGCGAATTCGACCTGCTGGTTCTGCCAGCCGCTACCGTAGTTACCAATCAGATGTTTGAATTTACGCAGTTCCGGATAACCGTGCGCGGGCAGCATTTCACCGTGGGTGTAGACGTTAACGCCAGTACCTTCGGTTTGTTCCAGCAGGTTATACAGATCTTTCAGGTCATGACCTGAGATCAGGATGCACTTCCCTTCGGTCGCTTTCACGTTAACCTGGGTCGGCGTCGGGTGGCCGTATTTAGTGGTTTCACCGGCATCCAGAATGCTCATCACTTTGAAGTTCATCTGGCCGATTTCCATTGAGCACTCCAGCAGAGCGTTCATATCGGAAGGCCAGGTACCCAGCCACGCCATGATTTTATGGTACTGCGCGTAGATATCGTTGTCGTACTTCCCGAGAACGTGCGCGTGCTCCATATAGGCCGCCGCCCCTTTCAGGCCGTACAGGCACAACAGACGCAGGCCGAGAATGTTCTCGCCAATCGCGGCTTTGTCTTTGTTCGGGGTAAATTCGGCGGCCTGACGCTGCAGGTCGCCCAGATCGTCACTAACCAGTTGCAGGTCAGCCATTGGCTTGTCGCAGTGCGCATTGGCGTCAACGCTCAGGCATTGGGCTTTTAGCGCTTCACGCATCGCGATAGCGTCGCGAGCATAGCCGACGATACGTGGAGAATCGAAGTTAACGTTGGTCAGCGTGGAGAAGAAAGCACGCGGGGCAAAGTTATCAACGTCATGATTAATGATGCCATATTCACGAGCTTTAGCCGCCCATGCAGACAGACCTTGTAGGGAGGCGATCAGCAGATCCTGCAGATCAGAGGTTTCAGCCGTTTTACCGCACATACCCTGCGCGTAAGAGCAGCCGTTTCCTGCCGGAGTACGGATGGTTTGTTCACATTGCACACAAAACATGGTCACACCTTTAAAGTTATATTTGATATACATGTTTAAGATTATGCCTGTGCGCAGAGGGATAAAAGGGATTTCTGATACAACTTACAGGGAGATTGATTTAGCGCAATTTTGGCGGCAGTGGCCTACCGCCAAAGAGGGCGTTAAGCGGAGAAAAAAGCCATCAAAATGGGCACCAGCAAACTGAGGACAAAGCCGTGAACAATCGCCGCTGGAACCATCTCCAGCCCACCGGTACGCTGTAACACCGGCAGGGTAAAGTCCATCGACGTGGCACCACACAGTCCCAGTGCAGTAGAACGACTGCGGCGTACCAGACCCGGGATCAGCATAATCGCGAGCAGTTCGCGCGCCAGATCGTTAAAGAACGCGGCGCTGCCGATCACCGGACCGTAGGATTCGGTCAGCAAAATACCAGAAAGGGAGTACCAGCCAAAACCCGACGCCATCGCCAGCGCAGTTTTCACTGGCAGACCGAGAATCAACGCGTTAATCAGGCCGCCTATCATGGAGCTGGCGACGACCACGACCGCCACAATCATGCCTCGCCGGTTCAGGACAATCTGCTTTAACGTCATCCCGCTATTGCGTAACTGGATGCCGACCAACAACAGCAGCAGGATCAGCGTATATTCGCTTGCTTCTGTGGCGTGTTGCAAAATGGGCAGCGCGCTCAATCCCAGCAAAAAGCCAACCACCACCACGCCGCACAGTTTCAGCGACTCAAGCGCCATCGCGATACGGGAGGGCAGTTTCTCTTGTTGATGATGATGTCGCCAGGGTAATGCGCGTTCCAGCCACAGTAATGCGGCAATATTGCACAGCAAAATAACGGTAATGCTAACGGCGGAATAGTGAAATATCGCCAGCAGATTGCTCGCCAGATTATCCAGAAAGGCCAGGCTGATCCCCATAAAAAAGAGAATCAGATAAACCATCCAGCTCAATAGTCGATTGATCAGTTTTAATGCCGCGGTGTGCCGAAGCGGAATGAGATAACCTGCTATCAGCGGAAGCAGAATGATGAGAAGTCCTGAAAACATGAACAGCCGGGTCCTTTGAATTAGCGAGACAGCGCCATGACACTACCCAATTACGCGGGTTCAGTAAAGATGCAAAATAAAAGCCGGACAAGGTCCGGCTGAAGCGCGTTTGACCCGACGGGTATGCGCCGTCGGGTGTTCTGACATTAATCGCGTTTTTCGAGCAGCGTACGGTAAATAAGACCGCCGAGAATCCCGCCAATAATTGGCATCACCCAGAATAACCACAGTTGTTCTAACGCCCAACCGCCCTGGAAGATAGCGACCGCGGTACTCCGCGCCGGGTTCACAGACGTATTGGTCACCGGAATGCTGATCAAGTGGATAAGGGTTAATGCCAGACCGATAGCGATCGGCGCAAAACCTGCCGGTGCATGTTTGTCCGTTGCGCCGTGAATCACCAGCAAGAAGCCGGCAGTCAGCACGATTTCGATAATAATCGCGGACAGCATGGAGTAGCCACCCGGAGAGTGCTCGCCATAACCATTGGAGGCGAAACCGCTGGCGGTTGCATCAAAACCGGCTTTACCGCTGGCAATTAAATACAGGACTGCCGCTGCAATAATACCGCCGACTACCTGGGCAATAATGTAGCCAATAACCTCTTTTGCCGGGAAACGGCCGCCAGCCCATAAGCCTAATGTCACCGCCGGATTAAAATGCCCGCCGGAAATATGGCCAACAGCAAAGGCCATGGTTAATACGGTCAGGCCGAAGGCCAGGGCAACACCCGCAAAACCAATACCTAATTCCGGAAACGCTGCTGCCAGAACGGCGCTGCCGCAGCCACCAAAAACAAGCCAAAATGTACCAAAACATTCGGCTGCTAATTTTCTCAACATATCCACCTCAATGTAAAAAATAACCACAAAAAAATAGTGGCAATCAATATTTATTGTCTGCCTGAATGACGACAAATAAATAGCTCGCTATTTTAAAAACGATCGTCATCCGTTCTCTAGTCAAATAAAACCCGTTAGTTTGATTTAGGGCAATGCGGCGTCATTCCTTCCATAGATTTCTCTTAAGGGAAGTGTAGTGCAAAGTCCTGTGAAAATGGATTGTCAAAAACGGATTTATTTTTTGCATCCTGCAAAACGCGCGTTTCTGTATTACGAATGAAAGAGTAAAGAATAAATCGTTCATCCTTCAGACAGTTAGCCTGCGTAATAATATGCCTGTCACGTCCCGCGCCGGGTTTTGCGGTTATACTGCGAGGAGAGTAAAGGGAAAGTGAAGATTTTCTGGAGGATACATGATTCTCGAACGCGTTGAGATAGTGGGATTTCGCGGTATCAATCGACTGTCGTTGATGCTCGAGCAGAATAACGTCCTGATCGGTGAGAACGCATGGGGTAAATCAAGTTTACTGGATGCGTTAACACTGCTGCTGTCACCCGAATCTGAGTTGTATCATTTTGACCGCGATGATTTCTGGTTTCCTCCTGGTGATATGAAAGGCCGCGAACATCATCTGCATATCGTACTGACGTTTCGTGAATCTCAGCCTGGGCGCTACCGGGTTCGCCGCTATCGGCCGCTCGAGGCGTGCTGGGCACCGTGTCACGATGGTTTTCAACGCATCTTTTATCGACTTGAAGGCGAATGTGGCGAGGATGGCAGCGTGATGACGCTGCGCAGTTTTCTCGACGGTGACGGGCATCCGCTGGCGGTAGACGATATCAACGAACAGGCGCGGCATCTGGTGCGCCTGATGCCGGTGCTGCGTTTACGCGATGCGCGGTTTATGCGCCGTATTCGTAACGGCACGGTGCCGGAGGTTGCTGATGTCGAAGTCACCGCCCGCCAACTGGATTTTCTCGCCCGCGAACTGGCGATGCGTCCGCAGAATCTCACCGACGGACAGATTCGGCAGGGACTCTCGGCGATGGTGCAACTGCTTGAGCACTATTTTACCGAGCAGGGCACTTCGCAGTCCCGCCACCGCTTAATGCGCCGACGCTCCACCAACGAACAGCGAAGCTGGCGCTATCTCGATATTATCAACCGGATGATCGACAAACCGGGAGGACGTACTCACCGGGTGATTCTGTTGGGGCTGTTCTCCACGCTGTTGCAGGCGAAGGGCACGGTCAGGCTGCATAAAGACGCCAGACCACTGCTGTTAGTAGAAGATCCGGAAACGCGTCTGCATCCCATCATGCTGTCAGTGGCGTGGCAGTTGCTGAATCTGCTACCGCTTCAGCGTATCACCACCACCAACTCGGGCGAGTTGCTCTCGCTGACCCCGGTGGAACATGTCTGCCGTCTGGTGCGTGAATCCTCGCGCGTGGCGGCCTGGCGACTGGGACCGGGGGGGCTGAGCGCAGAGGATGGTCGACGCATTGCGTTCCACATTCGCTTTAACCGTGCTTCCTCGCTGTTTGCCCGCTGCTGGCTGCTGGTGGAAGGGGAAACAGAAACCTGGGTTATCAACGAACTGGCCCGTCAGTGCGGTCATCACTTTGATGCCGAAGGGATTAAGGTGATCGAATTCGCGCAGTCCGGTCTTAAACCGCTGGTGAAATTCGCCCGGCGGATGGGCATTGAGTGGCACGTGCTGGTGGATGGTGATGAAGCCGGGAAAAAATATGCCGCCACGGTGCGCAGCCTGCTGAATAACGACCGGGAAGAAGAGCGCGAACACCTGACGACGCTGCCAGCGCTGGATATGGAACACTTTATGTACCGGCAGGGGTTTGCCGATGTTTTTCACCGGGTGGCGCAAATCCCGGAAAATGTGCCAATGAATATGCGCAAAATCATTTCGAAGGCGATCCATCGCTCATCGAAGCCCGACTTAGCCATCGAAGTGGCGATGGAAGCCGGGCGGCGAGGTGTGGATGCGGTGCCGACGCTGCTGAGAAAAATGTTCTCCCGGGTGCTGTGGCTGGCGCGCGGCAGAGCGGACTAACCCTGTAAGCACTGCGGAACCTGCGTGACGACGCTGTCGAGCAGCGCATAGCGGCGGCGGTATTCAGCCCGTTTTTTGCTGGCGATATCCGCCTCGCTTTTCCGCGCAATAGTCAGCGGCAGCGAGAAGTAATCTCCTTGCGTTTTTTCACCGCCCAGTGACGCCCAGAAAGCGTCGTAATCGGCATGCATTTGCGTTTTTTTGTCCATATAGCGCCAACTGCGATAAACATGCACCGCGTTGCTGACCGCCAGAATCTGCTCCGCCCTGGCGATGTGCGCGAACTGACACAGCGCTTCCATTACCACTCTTTTGGGGAACAGGCCGTAACAGGCTTTCGTGGCCTGCTGAATGACCTCATGTGGAACATCATTTGCCGCGCCCTGCAAGCCGCCAATAAACAGGGTGTGTTTTCCGTTTAGCGTGCAGAATGTGAAGGTAATTTCTGCCAGAATACGCATCTGCTCGTCGCGGATCACGACGGTACTTTCACCTTCTTTATCCAGTGAGACCAGGCTGACTAAATCAAGCTGGAATGACGCACCGTCTTTGGCCTCAAATTTTGCCAGATTGAGACCGTTCTGGCTTAAATAACGGGCCAGTTGTTCGCGGCTGAATAACTGACGCAGCAGGTCATAATGACTACAGAGCGCGGTCAGTGCGGTTTCGCGCTTAATATTCACCGCCATATACGGGCGATGCAGACGAATTGGCAACCGGGGTTGTCGGGCCAGCAGCGTATTCAGCTCAGGCCATTGGGTCAGGTTTTCCAGCAACTGACGGGTAGCCCTTGGCATCAGTAACGAGCGAATTAAAAACTTACGGCGAAAGCTGGCCTTCCGCCAGAATTTACCCGGCAGTAATTGACCCCTTGTCAGGCGCATAAATAATTGTAAAGGAGACGCAACGTCTGAAGTGTAAAAGGTATTATCAGTAATCTGTGACATGATCATAATCCGCAATGCGATGATTGTGGAAATTGAAACACGCTGAATCTTAACCAATCATCAATGCCTCGAGCGCTATCCTTTTCGCTTGCGGTTTGTTTAGATACTGTTGAATTTCAGCTGAAAACTTACCATCAGGATCGCTATGGGTATTAAGGGAAATAAAATTAAAAAGCGCTATCTGTTGCTTATTTTCATTCTCATCCTGGGGGCATTTGCCCTTTGGCGGACGCTTAATGCGCCGGTGCCAAATTATCAGACGCTGATTGTGCGGCCGGGAGATTTGCAGCAGAGCGTACTGGCAACCGGCAAACTCGACGCCTTACGTAAAGTTGACGTGGGCGCGCAGGTGAGTGGTCAGCTCAAAACGCTGTCGGTAGCAATTGGCGATAAAGTGAAGAAAGACCAGTTGCTGGGCGTTATCGACCCCGAACAGGCGGAAAACCAGATCAAAGAGGTGGAAGCGACGCTGATGGAGCTTCGCGCTCAACGCCAGCAGGCTGAAGCCGAGTGGAAGCTGGCGCGGGTGACGCTCGCCCGCCAGCAACAGCTGGCAAAAACTCAGGCTGTGTCGCAACAGGATCTGGACACCGCCGCGACGGAGATGGCGGTGAAACAGGCACAAATCGGCACCATTGATGCGCAGATCAAACGCAATCAGGCATCTCTGGATACCGCGAAGACCAACCTCGACTACACCCGCATCGTTGCGCCGATGGCTGGTGAAGTGACGCAGATCACCACCCTACAGGGGCAGACGGTGATTGCCGCGCAGCAGGCGCCGAACATTCTGACACTGGCGGACATGAGTACGATGTTGGTGAAAGCACAGGTTTCTGAAGCTGATGTGATTCACCTTAAACCGGGGCAGAAAGCCTGGTTCACCGTGCTGGGCGATCCGCAGACCCGCTACGAAGGGACGCTGAAAGATGTGCTGCCGACGCCGGAAAAAGTGAATGATGCCATTTTCTATTACGCCCGATTTGAAGTGCCCAACCCCAAAGGTATTCTGCGCCTGGAGATGACCGCACAGGTCCATATTCAGCTAACGGATGTGAAAAACGTTCTGACGATCCCGCTTTCCGCGCTGGGCGATCCGGTCGGGGACAATCGCTACAAGGTGACCTTACTGCGTAACGGTGAAACTCGTGAACGCGAAGTGTCAATTGGCGCGCGCAATGACACCGACGTAGAGATTGTAAAAGGGCTGGAAGCCGGTGATGAAGTGGTGACGGGCGAGGGCAAACCAGGAGTCGCGCAATGACGGCATTGCTTGAACTGAGCAATATTCGCCGCAGTTATCCCTCGGGAGAAGAGCAGGTGGAGGTGCTTAAAGGCATCACGCTACAGATCAATGCCGGGGAGATGGTCGCGATCGTCGGGGCGTCTGGCTCCGGCAAATCCACGCTGATGAACATTCTGGGATGTCTCGATAAACCCACCAGCGGCACCTACCGGGTCGCGGGACGCGATGTCTCAACGCTGGACCGCGATGCGCTGGCGCAACTGCGTCGGGAGCATTTCGGTTTTATTTTCCAGCGCTACCATTTGCTGTCACATCTGACGGCAGCACAAAACGTCGAAGTCCCTGCCGTTTACGCCGGTACGGAAAGGAAACAGCGTCTGGCGCGCGCGCAGGAGCTGCTCCAGCGGCTTGGTCTGGGCGATCGCGTTGATTATCAACCCTCGCAGCTTTCCGGCGGTCAGCAACAGCGCGTGAGTATTGCCCGCGCGCTGATGAACGGCGGACAGGTGATCCTCGCCGATGAACCCACCGGTGCGCTCGACAGCCGTTCCGGTGAAGAGGTGATGGCAATTCTGCACCAGCTGCGCGATCGCGGGCATACGGTCATTATCGTCACCCACGATCCCCAGGTTGCCGCCCAGGCAGAGCGGGTGATTGAGATCCATGACGGCGAAATTGTGCGCAATCCGCCCGCAAAACACGCCGCGCAGGGGCAGGGCATTCAGGAACCGACGGTGAAAACGGCGTCCGGCTGGAGCCAGTTTGTCAGCGGGTTTCGCGAGGCGCTGACAATGGCGTGGCTGGCGATGGCGGCCAACAAAATGCGCACGCTGCTGACGATGCTCGGGATCATCATCGGTATCGCGTCGGTGGTGTCGATTGTGGTGGTTGGCGACGCAGCGAAACAGCTGGTGCTGGCGGACATCCGCGCCATCGGGACCAACACCATTGATATCTACCCCGGCAAAGATTTTGGCGACGACGATCCACAGTATCAGCAGGCGCTGAAATACGACGATCTTGCGGCGATCCAAAAACAACCCTGGGTGACTTCTGCGACGCCCGCGGTGTCGCAGAACCTGCGCTTACGCTATGGCAATATCGACGTCGCCGCCAGCGCGAACGGGGTCAGCGGCGACTATTTTAACGTTTATGGCATGACGTTCAGCGAAGGGACAACGTTCAACCGCGAACAGCTTAACGGCCGTGCGCAGGTGGTAGTGCTCGACAGCAACACCCGACGTCAGTTGTTCCCGCATAAGGCGAACGTGGTGGGCGAGGTGATCCTCGTGGGCAACATGCCTGCTACGGTCATTGGCGTGGCGGAAGAGAAGCAGTCGATGTTTGGCAGCAGCAAAATCCTGCGCGTCTGGTTGCCATACAGCACGATGTCCGGGCGCGTTATGGGGCAGTCGTGGCTGAACTCGATCACCGTACGAGTGAAGGAAGGCTTCGACAGCGCACAGGCCGAACAGCAACTCACCCGACTGCTGACGCTGCGTCATGGCAAAAAGGATTTCTTCACCTGGAATATGGACGGTGTCTTGAAAACCGCCGAAAAGACCACACGTACTCTTCAGTTATTCCTGACGCTGGTGGCGGTGATTTCGCTGGTAGTTGGCGGGATCGGCGTGATGAACATTATGCTGGTGTCGGTCACAGAGCGTACGCGGGAGATCGGCATCCGGATGGCGGTTGGCGCGCGCGCCAGTGATGTGCTGCAGCAGTTTCTGATTGAAGCGGTGCTGGTTTGTCTGGTGGGTGGCGCGCTGGGTATCAGCCTGTCGATGCTGATTGCCTTCACGCTGCAACTGTTTCTGCCCGGTTGGGAGATTGGTTTCTCGCCGGTCGCGCTGCTGACGGCATTTTTGTGCTCTACCTTTACTGGCGTCCTGTTTGGCTGGTTACCGGCGCGCAACGCGGCGCGACTGGATCCGGTCGATGCGTTAGCGCGAGAGTAACGTCCCGGGAAATAAAAATGCCAGCCGATCGGGCTGGCATTTTACCTGCGGGATGTACACAATGAGACAGAAGAGCTATGCAACAGCTTCTGCTTCGATAGGCACGATGACACTGGCGTGATTGCCTTTTGGCCCCTGGTGAACATCAAACTGGACAGACTGTCCGGCTTTTAGCGTTCTGTAACCATCCATCTGAATGGTGGAATAGTGAGCGAAAATATCTTCGCCGCCGCCTTCAGGGCAGATGAACCCAAACCCTTTGGCATTGTTGAACCACTTAACAGTACCCGTTTCCATGCTTCGACATCCTTCGTAAATCTTATATAAGTAAGATGGAATGAACCGGTGGTGGAGTGGGGGTTGTTCAAAACCTCGCCAACTCTCGAAATTACAATTTAGAGAAATCAGGCGGGGCGTCAAGCGTCTGACGGGGGTCGGTGGGTAAAAATGAATCAAAAATTTGAAGCAGTTAACGCTATTGGCGGGAATGTGACAGATGTCGCGGATGCCAGTGATAGATGATAGTTATCTATTAATTGAGGTAGATTGATTGTGCACATCCGCTCTTGTCAGCGGCAGACTGTTCTGCCGGTAACCGTAACTGAAGATGACGACTGACAATGGGTAAGACGAACGACTGGCTGGATTTCGACCAGCTGGCGGCTGATAAAGTGCGTGACGCGCTAAAACCGCCATCTATGTATAAAGTGATATTAGTCAATGATGATTACACTCCGATGGAGTTTGTTATTGACGTGTTACAAAAATTCTTTTCTTATGATGTAGAACGTGCAACGCAACTGATGCTTGCGGTTCACTATCACGGTAAAGCCATCTGCGGCGTTTTCACCGCAGAGGTCGCGGAGACCAAAGTGGCGATGGTGAACACGTATGCGAGGGAGAACGAGCATCCGTTGCTGTGTACGCTGGAAAAAGCCTGAATGCAGGCATAAAAATTGGGGGGAGGTGCCTATGCTCAATCAAGAACTGGAACTCAGTTTAAATATGGCTTTCGCCAGAGCGCGCGAGCACCGTCATGAGTTTATGACCGTCGAGCACTTGTTACTGGCGCTGCTCAGTAACCCATCGGCCCGCGAAGCGCTGGAAGCGTGTTCCGTGGACCTCGTGGCGCTCCGTCAGGAACTCGAAGCCTTCATTGAACAAACCACACCCGTATTGCCTGCCAGCGAAGAAGAACGCGACACGCAGCCGACGCTGAGCTTTCAGCGCGTACTGCAACGTGCGGTCTTCCACGTTCAGTCCTCCGGGCGCAGTGAAGTGACTGGCGCGAACGTGCTGGTCGCCATCTTTAGCGAACAGGAATCTCAGGCTGCTTACCTGCTGCGTAAACATGAGGTCAGCCGTCTTGATGTGGTCAACTTTATTTCTCACGGTACGCGCAAAGATGAGCCGAGTCAGTCGTCTGATCCTGGCAGTCAGCCCAATACCGACGAGCAAGCTGGCGGGGAGGAACGTATGGAGAACTTCACGACTAACCTTAACCAGCTTGCCCGGGTTGGCGGTATTGACCCGCTGATCGGCCGTGACAAAGAACTGGAGCGCGCCATTCAGGTACTGTGCCGTCGGCGTAAAAATAACCCGCTGCTGGTGGGGGAATCTGGCGTCGGGAAGACGGCGATAGCCGAAGGCCTGGCCTGGCGTATCGTGCAGGGCGACGTGCCGGAAGTGATGGCCGATTGCACCATCTACTCGCTGGATATCGGTTCGCTGCTGGCGGGCACCAAATACCGCGGTGACTTTGAAAAACGCTTTAAAGCGCTGCTGAAACAGCTGGAGCAGGATAGCAACAGCATTCTGTTTATCGACGAGATCCACACTATCATCGGGGCCGGTGCGGCGTCGGGTGGTCAGGTGGATGCGGCAAACCTGATTAAACCGCTGCTTTCCGGCGGTAAGATCCGCGTGATCGGCTCCACAACCTATCAGGAGTTCAGCAATATTTTCGAGAAAGACCGTGCGTTAGCCCGTCGCTTCCAGAAAATTGATATTACTGAACCGTCGGTAGAAGAGACCGTACAGATCATCAATGGCCTGAAACCGAAGTATGAAGCGCACCATGATGTCCGTTACACCGCGAAAGCGGTACGTGCGGCGGTTGAACTGGCGGTGAAATACATCAACGACCGTCATCTGCCGGATAAAGCGATTGACGTCATTGATGAAGCGGGTGCGCGTGCGCGCCTGATGCCGGTCAGCAAGCGTAAGAAAACCGTCAACGTGGCGGATATCGAGTCCGTTGTGGCGCGTATTGCGCGTATCCCGGAGAAGAGCGTGTCGCAAAGCGATCGTGATACGCTGAAAAACCTTGGCGACCGTCTGAAAATGCTGGTCTTTGGGCAGGATAAAGCCATTGAGGCGCTGACCGAAGCCATCAAGATGAGCCGTGCGGGCCTGGGACACGAGCATAAGCCTGTCGGTTCCTTCCTGTTTGCCGGTCCGACCGGGGTCGGGAAAACCGAGGTAACAGTGCAGCTTTCCAAAGCGCTGGGAATTGAATTGCTGCGTTTTGACATGTCCGAGTATATGGAACGTCATACGGTCAGCCGCCTGATTGGCGCGCCTCCGGGATACGTTGGTTTCGATCAGGGCGGTTTGCTGACGGATGCGGTCATCAAGCATCCCCATGCGGTACTGCTGCTCGATGAAATTGAAAAAGCGCACCCGGATGTCTTTAACCTGCTGCTGCAGGTGATGGACAACGGCACGCTGACGGATAACAACGGGCGTAAAGCCGATTTCCGCAACGTGGTGCTGGTGATGACGACTAACGCCGGTGTCCGTGAAACGGAGCGTAAATCGATTGGCCTGATTCATCAGGACAACAGCACTGACGCGATGAGCGAAATCAAGAAAGTGTTCACGCCGGAGTTCCGTAACCGTCTCGACAATATTATCTGGTTCGAGCACCTGTCTACTGAGGTGATCCACCAGGTTGTCGATAAGTTCATCGTCGAGCTGCAGGTTCAACTGGATCAGAAAGGTGTCTCCCTGGAAGTCAGCCAGGAAGCGCGTAACTGGCTGGCTGAGAAAGGCTACGATCGGGCAATGGGCGCACGTCCAATGGCGCGCGTGATTCAGGATAACCTGAAAAAACCATTGGCGAACGAGCTGCTGTTTGGTTCTCTGGTGGATGGCGGGCAGGTGACCGTGGCACTGGATAAAGAGAAAAATGAGCTGACCTATGGTTTCCAGAGTGCCCAGAAGCACAAACCGGAAGCCGCGCATTAATCCACCTCTCTATAACTGGTTGATAAACCGGGCCGTGTGCCCGGTTTTTTTTATGCAAAAAAAAGCGCGTACTTGCGTACGCGCTCATTCTCGAATATGGCGGTGAGGGGGGGATTGACTCGCTTCGCTCGCCCTGCGGGCGTCATGGCCTGCGGCCATTCCGTCCAACGGGCTGTGCCCGTTGTCGAACCCCGGTCGGGGATTCTNATTCGAACCCCCGATACGTTGCCGTATACACACTTTCCAGGCGTGCTCCTTCAGCCACTCGGACACCTCACCATATTGTATTGCTGCCTGACCACTTGGGGGGCAACGGGGCGCTACTATAGGGAGTTGCACTAAAACGGTCAAGCAGTATTTACGCTTTACTTCTCGTTTGGTTACGCATTGTACATCTTCCCCAACGTAAGCCGTCGGGGAAGCGATTTAGCGTTGTGAATCCACTTTTCGCGGCTCTTCACGACCTTCTCACGCTCAGAGTTGACCAAAGCGGCCCGTGTTAAAATCGCGAACGGCTTCTGCGATTTCTTGTCTGGTATTCATGACAAACGGACCGTAGCCGACGATCGGTTCATTCAGCGGCTCCCCCGACAGTAACAACACGCTGGCATCGTGGGTGGCTTCCAGATGCAGTGCGTCCCCTTGCTGGCTTAATACCACCAGTTGCGCCTCGCTTGCTGTTGTCGATCCATTTACCGTGATTGAGCCTTTCAGGACGACCAGCGCGGTACTCCACCCTTCAGGCTGCGAAAGCGTCACCGGGCGCGCCTGTTGTAACCGCATATCCCAGACGTTCAGCGGCGAGAACGTGTGTGCCGGACCGGTCGTCTGCTGATACTGACCGGCAATAATTCGCGCTGTCCCGGCATTGTCCGGCAGCTCAACGGTTGGGATGTAATCCTGGGTGATGCTCTGATAACCCGGCGCCGTCATTTTGTCTTTTGCTGGCAGGTTCACCCACAGTTGCACCATCTCCAGTTCTCCTCCCTTGTGGGTGAAGGCTTCAGAATGAAATTCTTCATGCAGAATGCCCGCACCCGCGGTCATCCATTGCACGTCGCCGGGGCCGATAATGCCGCCGCGACCGGTTGAGTCGCGATGCTCAACCTCACCGCGGTACACAATTGTCACCGTTTCAAAACCACGGTGGGGATGTTCACCCACGCCGCGCTTTTCCGTTCCCGGCGCGAAGGTATGGGGACCGGCATAGTCAAGCAGCAAAAATGGGCTCAACTGTTCTGCATGGGACTGGTACGAAAACAGTGAACGAACCGGAAATCCATCGCCAACCCAGTGCGGACGAGGTGCGGTATAGACGCCTGTAACTTGTTTCATCATTCTCTCCTCAATGGCTTGTTTCGTTATGAATAAGCTTATATTCATGACAGCGAGGTGAGTAGTGGCTAAAATTGGCCTCATCGTTCTGAAAATGGAACAATAAATGGTAAAGCCAGATCTCAATGATTTTGCGTGGTTTGTTCATGTCGTGGAGCAGGGCGGGTTTGCTGCTGCAGGTCGTGCACTCGATGAACCGAAATCAAAGCTCAGCCGGCGCATTGCACAACTGGAAGAGCAACTGGGGGTGCGGCTCATCCAGCGGACGACACGGCAGTTTAACGTCACGGAAGTGGGACAAACGTTCTATGAGCACTGTAAAGCCATGCTGGTAGAAGCACAGGCAGCGCAGGATGCGATTGCCGCATTGCAGGTTGAGCCTCGGGGCGTGGTGAAGCTAACGTGTCCGGTGACGCTGCTTCATGTCCACGTGGGGCCAATGCTGGCGAAATTTATGGCGCGTTACCCCGACGTAACGTTGCAACTCGAAGCCACGAACCGTCGCGTTGATGTAGTAGGGGAAGGCGTTGATATTGCGATCAGAGTGCGTCCGCGCCCGATTGAGGACAGCGATCTGGTGATGCGGGTGCTTGCCGACCGTGCCCATCGGTTGTTTGCCAGCCCGGCGCTGATCGCATGTATGGGTACCCCTACGGCGCCGTCGGAATTAAGCCGTTGGCCCGGACTGAGTCTCTCGGCAGGCAAACATATTCATCGCTGGGAACTGTATGGTCCACAAGGGGCCAGAGCGGAAGTGCACTTTACCCCGCGATTTATCACGACCGACATGCTGGCATTGCGCGAGGCGGCCATCGCCGGCGTCGGTGCCGTGCAACTTCCCATCTTAATGGCGAAAGAACAGCTTGCGGCGGGGGAACTGGTTGCGTTACTGGAAGGTTGGGAACCACGAAGAGAGGTCATTCACGCGGTTTTTCCTTCACGTAGGGGATTGCTGCCATCAGTCAGAGCGCTGGTGGATTTTCTGACGGATGAATATGCGCGAATGGCGGAGGAGTAAGGGATTTTCATGCAACAAAAAAGGCCGGCTTAACCGACCTTTTATCATCTGGACGCCATTCGGGCGTGAAAACAATCAGCGACTACGGAAGACAATGCGGCCTTTGCTCAGGTCGTACGGGGTCAGCTCAACAGTCACTTTGTCGCCCGTCAGGATGCGGATGTAGTTTTTACGCATTTTACCGGAGATGTGTGCAGTAACCACGTGACCGTTTTCTAACTCTACGCGGAACATGGTATTAGGTAACGTTTCGAGAACGGTACCCTGCATTTCAATATTGTCTTCTTTGGCCATCTAATCCTCTGGGGTATCACTACCGTAATTTGAACCGGCAAGATAATGCCGAAGTTCTTTTAATAAGTAAAGATTTGCACGTTTAAAACGCAGCAAACAAAATTTGGCGCATTACTCCGATTCGCTTCAAAAACACACGACAAAGCCGCACGTGAAGCGCAACGTATAAGGGAGCGATGAGATAAACGATGGCGTTACCTGACGCGAACGGATCCTTAACGGCAGCGGGGTAATGGGCTAAACCAACTCTGCGACCGCAATTATAACACCCTGATAAAAAATGTGCCGAAAACATTCACCCCTGGGGCAAAAATAACGTGCGAGGGACCCAAAAATCGCGAGGTAAACGTTGCTGGCGTAATGCATCGAGGTGTTCCAGATACACCCGACGCGGAATTTCGACCGCGCCTAACGATTCGGTATGACTATTGAGCACCTGACAATCCATTAATTTACCGCCTTGCCGAACAAATTCTGCGCAAAAAACCAGCAGTGCGGTTTTTGACGCATTCTCTTGTCGGCTGAACATCGATTCGCCGCAAAACAGCGCCCCCTGGGAAACGCCATACATCCCGCCAACCAGCGTATTTTCACGCCAGACCTCAATGGAATGCGCATGTCCCAGTTCGTGCAGTCGATGATAGGCCTCCACCACGCCCTGGGTGATCCATGTCCCTTCATCGCGATCGTTGGCGCACCCTTCGATGACCTGGCCAAACGCATAATTCAGTGTGACGCGATACGGAGAACGCTTATGAAAGCGCTTCATGCTGCGGCTGACATGAAACGCGTCAGGCCACAGAATGGCGCGGGGATCCGGTGACCACCAAAGAATAGGGTCGCCAGGCGAAAACCACGGAAAAATACCGCGTTGATAGGCCATCAGCAGGCGCGCAGGGCTGAGATCGCCTCCAAGCGCCAGCAGGCCGTTTGGCTCGCGTAAAGCGCCCTCCGGCGAAGGGAAGGCGATAGAGTGTCGGGAAAGCTGAACCAGGCGCATGACAGCAGAACTCCAGTACGCGAGTCGGATCGTTCAATAATAGCTTACAGACCTTGCTTAAACTGGTAATAACGACCCTGCTGCGCTAACAGATCTGCGTGATTACCTTGCTCAATAATTTGGCCGTTGTCCATCACTATTATTTGATCAAAACGCGCGAGCCCGCGCAGGCGATGCGTCACCATCAGTAACGTTTTATCGCGCATCACCTCTGCCAGCAATTCAAGCATTTGGCTTTCGGTCGTCGCATCCAGGCCTTCCGTCGGTTCATCAAGCAGCATCAGCGGCGCATCGTGCAAAAGCGCACGGGCGATCGCCAGACGACGCAGTTCGCCACCGGATAGCTGACGACCGCCTTCGCCCAGCCAACTGTTGAGGCCAGCATCGTCCAGGAGTTTCTCCAGCCCGACGCGGCGCAGCGTGTCTGTCAGCTGGTCGTCACTGGCGTCAGGCGCCGCAAGCAGCAGGTTGTCGCGCAGGGTGGCGCTGAATAAGTGCACGCGCTGCGGCACAACGCTGATGGTCTTGCGCAGCGTCGCTTCATTCAGGGTTGCAATCGAACAACCGTTGAGCAGGATCTCGCCCTGCTGCGGATCCCACGCGCGCGTGAGCAGTTGAAGTAATGTCGATTTACCGCACCCGGTGCGCCCAAGAATGGCGATATGCTCGCCTGGATTCACCTGCAGGGAGAGCGAATCCAGCGCCTTTTGCGCCTGTTCGGGGTAGCTGAATGAAACGTCACGCAGCGTCAGAGTGACCTGATCCGGGACGTCGGATACGTCAGTCGGGAAAGTGACTTCCGGCTTCTGTTCGGTCAGTTCGGTGATCCGCATGGCGGAGGCGATGACCTGTCCCAGATGCTGGAATGCGCCGGTAACCGGAGCCAGCGCTTCAAATGCTGCCAGCGCGCAAAAGACAAACAGGGCAATCAGCGCGCCAGGCTGAGCGTTATCCCCTACGCCGCCTGCCGACATCCACAACATCAGCAAAATGGCAATGGCACCGATGAGCAACATCAGCGCCTGTGACAGTGCCGTCAGTTCAGACTGGCGGCGCTGCGCTTCGTGCCACTGTAACTCGGTGGCCTCCATCTGTGCGCGGTAGCGGTCGCTGGCGCCGAAAATGGTCAGTTCAGCCTGACCCTGTAACCATGAGGTCAACTGCTGGCGATACTGTCCGCGCAGGTGCGTCAGGTTTTGTCCAGTGGTTTTCCCGGCGCGATAAAACACCGGCGGCATAATAAACAGCGTCAGCAGCATCACGCCGCCGAGGGTGCAGGCGAGGGTGACATCCAGCACGCTCAGACCGATCGTCACAACCATAATCACCACGAAGGCTCCCACCAGGGGGGAGATGACGCGCAGGTAGAGGTGATCCAGCGTATCCACATCCGCCACAATGCGGTTCAACAGTTCACCCTGACGATAACGAGCCAGCCCGGCAGGGGAGAGCGGCAGCAGCTTGCTAAAGGTGTGAATACGTAAATGTTGCAGCACGCGGAAGGTGGCATCATGGCTGACCAGCCGCTCAAAATAGCGTCCGGCAGTCCGGGTAATAGCCGCACCGCGCACGCCTGCGGCAGGCAGCATATAGTTAAAACTGTAGATACCGGCAAAGCCCGCGACGGCTGACGCAGAGAGGAACCAGCCGGACAGCGTCAGCAGGCCAATGCTGGCGAGCAGGGTGATGATCGCCAGCACGATGCCCAGCGTTAACATCCATTTGTGACGTTTATAGAGCGTCAGATAAGGCAGTAGCGCGCGCATTAGATTTCCTCCTGACGATGGGCCAACAGCGTCGCAAATGCGCCATTGGCGGTACTCAGTTCGGCCCAGGAGCCCTGTTCGATAATCTGTCCGTCCTGCATCACCCAAATCGTGTCCCAGTCAGCCAGATCTTCAAGCTGGTGCGTGACCATCAGGGTGGTCTGGCGTTTTGAGGCCGCTTTCAGCGCCTGCATGACCCGCTGTTCGCTATGGGCATCCAGGCTGGCAGCCGGCTCATCCAGCAGCAGCAACTTGCAGGGATTAAGGAGCGCACGAGCTACTGCCACGCGTTGCGCCTGACCAACGGACAGACGTCCGGCCTGATCGCCAACGGGCGTATTCACGCCCTGTGGTAACAGCGGCAGGAATTCACTGACCCAGGCGCTGTCGAGCGCGGCACGCAACTCTTGCTCACTGGCATTCGGGCGAGCCAGAAGAACGTTTTCCCGTATCGTCGCCGCGGGCAACTGCGGGTTTTGCCCCACCCAGGAGAGATGCTTACGCCAGGACTCTGGCGACAAATCGCGAAGTTCCATCCCGTTAATGCGCAGCGATCCCTGATAAGAGAGGAAGCCGGAAAGCGCATTCAGCAGAGAACTCTTACCCGAACCGCTGCGACCGACCAGCACGACACGCTGCCCGGCAGCGAGGGAGAAGTTCAGTGGTCCCGCCAGGGTCTTACCTTCTGGCGATGTAATGATGAGATCGACGGCGTCAATGGAAACAGGTTCTTGCGTGGATAGTTCCACATCACCTTGTTCAGGATGGGCGAGCGGCGTTTCCATAAAAGTCTTCAGGCTGTCTGCCGCGCCAACCGCCTGTGCTTTAGCGTGATAAAACGTCCCCAAATCGCGCAGCGGCTGGAAAAACTCAGGGGCCAGAATAAGGGCGAGGAAGCCTGCTGCCAGCGTGACGCCCGTGCCGTAGTGGCCGAAATTAAGTTCGCCGAGGTAGGAAAAACCAAAGTAAACCGCGACCAGCGCAATGGAAAGCGAGGTAAAAAACTCCAGTACGCCCGAGGATAAAAAGGCGAGGCGCAGGACTTCCATCGTGCGCTGGCGGAAATCTTGCGAGGCGACGCGAATGCTTTCGGTTTCAGCTTCACCACGGCCAAAAATGCGCAGGGTCTCCATTCCGCGTAAGCGATCGAGGAAATGTCCGCTCAGACGCGCCAGGGCGAGGAAATTACGCCGGTTAGCATCAGCAGCGCCCATACCGACCATCGCCATGAACAGAGGGATCAGCGGCGCGGTGCCGAGAAGGATCAACGCGGCGGCCCAGTTTGACGGAAAAATAGCCGCGACAATCAGGATGGGCACACACACCGCCAGCGCCATCTGCGGCAGATAACGAGCGTAGTAGTCGTGCATATCGTCAATCTGTTCCAGCACCAGCGTGGCCCAGCTTCCTGCGGGTTTTCCCTGGATCCACGCCGGACCGGCCTGTTGCAGGCGGTCGAGCACCTGGCGGCGGATCTCAAACCGGATGTGTTGGCCCGCATGGAATCCGACGCGTTCGCGTAACCAGACGACCCAGGCACGGAGGATAAAGATCAGCACCAGCACGACAAATGGCAACAGCAACGCCTCGCGCGGGATATTTTCCATGATCATATGTTGCAGAATGCGAGCCATGATCCAGGCCTGAGCGACAATCAGTACGCCACTCACAAACCCCAGCAGACGGGAAATCATAAGCCAGCGTTGGGAAATGACACTTTGCTGTTTTAACCAGCGGGTTAGCTCTTGTTGACGAGTTTTATTCATTGCGCGCTTTGCAGGTGAGTTATCAGAATTTTTTGCCAGGGCAATGTTACAACGGGGCAAAAATAAAGGCGACCTATAGTCGCCTTATTTACTTTTGTTGCTGATTTGTAAAAACTATTTGCACGCGTCGGCTAAACCGTCGAGGTAGCGTTCAGCATCCAGCGCAGCCATACAACCGGTGCCTGCGGAGGTGATAGCCTGACGGTAAATGTGGTCCATCACGTCGCCCGCAGCAAAGACGCCCGGGATGCTGGTCTGGGTCGCGTTACCGTGACTCCCGGACTGCACTTTAATGTAGCCGTTTTCCAGCTCAAGCTGTCCTTCGAAAATCGCCGTGTTCGGGCTGTGGCCGATGGCAACAAACAGCCCTGCGACATCCAGCGACTCAATGTTGTCCGCATTCTGCGTATCACGCAGGCGCAGACCCGTGACGCCCATCTGATCGCCGGTCACTTCTTCCAGCGTGCGGTGGGTGTGCAACACGATGTTGCCGTTCTCCACTTTGTCCATCAGACGCTTAATCAGAATTTTTTCCGCGCGGAAGCCGTCACGACGGTGAATCAGGTGAACTTCAGAGGCGATGTTTGCCAGATACAGCGCTTCTTCGACGGCTGTGTTACCGCCACCGATAACCGCGACTTTCTGGTTACGATAGAAAAAACCGTCGCAGGTAGCGCAGGCAGAAACGCCACGGCCTTTGAATGCCTCTTCTGACGGCAGACCGAGATAACGAGCGGACGCACCGGTAGCGATGATTAGCGCATCACAGGTGTACTCTGCACTGTCACCGGTCAGACGGAACGGACGGTTTTGCAGGTCCACTTTATTGATGTGATCGAAGATGATCTCGGTTTCAAACTTAGTCGCATGCTCGTGCATACGTTCCATCAGCAGTGGTCCGGTCAGATCATTCGGATCGCCCGGCCAGTTTTCCACTTCTGTGGTGGTGGTCAGTTGACCGCCTTTTTCCATACCGGTAATCAGTACCGGCTGCAGGTTTGCGCGCGCAGCATAGACCGCTGCGGTATATCCCGCCGGGCCGGAACCCAGGATAAGCAGTTTACTGTGTTTGGTCGTGCCCATGAGATCCTCATTGTTGTTGGCAGGCAATGGGCTGGATTGTAGGGAATTTGACGGCGTAAAAAAAGGGTATAGCGATTTTGTTAACAATTTGTGGAATAGACGAGGCCAATGAGTGAACAAATCTGCAGTCACGCCATAACGAATTCTACTTAAAATCCCTCAGTTATAAGGTGATAAAATGATGAATCATCTTAACGCCTAATGAATAACTGGCATGTTGTACTAAAAATCGATGTTTTGCTTTGACAATCACCTGCTGTTTTGCGAAAACATTCGAGGAAGAAAAAAACAGTGTTGTGTGTGTGCCGCATAATCATGCATATAAATACCATGTTTACCGGGCTAGCGAAATCTACGCATGGTGTGGACAGACGCCATTCGTGATGTCGATAGCTGCCGTCAGGCAACGGTCTTCTCACTATAGACCCAGGCATTGCGCGCCGCTAATCCTCTTGGGTTCGGTCTATTGTGATGGGCATCGACTCTCGACAATGATGTTTGATGAGTCAGGCAGGAGTAGGGAAGGAATACAGAGAGACAATAATAATGGTAGATAGCAAGAAGCGCCCTGGCAAAGATCTCGACCGTATTGATCGTAACATTCTTAATGAGCTGCAAAAGGATGGGCGTATTTCTAACGTCGAGCTTTCTAAACGAGTGGGACTTTCCCCGACGCCCTGCCTTGAGCGTGTGCGTCGTCTGGAAAGACAGGGTTTCATTCAGGGCTATACAGCGCTGTTAAACCCGCATTATCTGGATGCATCACTTCTGGTATTTGTTGAGATTACTCTGAATCGTGGCGCTCCGGATGTGTTTGAACAATTCAACGCCGCAGTACAAAAACTTGAAGAAATTCAAGAGTGTCATTTGGTGTCTGGCGATTTCGACTACCTGTTGAAAACACGTGTGCCGGACATGTCAGCCTACCGTAAGCTGCTGGGGGAAACCCTGCTGCGTCTGCCTGGCGTCAATGACACCCGTACTTACGTGGTAATGGAAGAAGTCAAACAGAGTAATCGTCTGGTTATTAAGACGCGCTAATACGGAACAGGTGCAAAATCGGCGTATTTTGATTACACTCCTGTTAATCCATACAGCAACAGTGCCGGGGTAACCCGGTGCTGTTGTCCGTTTTAGCATCGGGCAGGAAAAGCCCGAAACCTGGAGAGCCTTTTTTGAGCCAGGAATACACTGAAGACAAAGAAGTCACATTGACAAAGTTAAGCAGCGGGCGCCGACTTCTGGAGGCGTTGCTGATTCTTATTGCCCTTTTTGCCGTCTGGCTGATGGCAGCCTTACTGAGCTTTAATCCTTCTGATCCCAGTTGGTCGCAAACGGCCTGGCATGAGCCTATCCATAATTTGGGCGGGGCGCCGGGGGCATGGCTGGCGGATACCCTGTTCTTTATCTTTGGGATAATGGCGTACACCATTCCTGTCATCATTGTGGGCGGCTGCTGGTTTGCCTGGCGTCACCAGGCGACCGATGACTATATCGACTATTTTGCCGTCTCGCTGCGCATCATTGGCGTGCTGGCGCTTATCCTTACCTCCTGTGGTCTGGCCGCTATTAATGCCGATGACATCTGGTACTTCGCCTCCGGCGGGGTGATTGGCAGTCTGTTGAGTACCACGCTGCAACCGTTGCTGCACAGCAGTGGTGGCACCATTACGCTTCTATGCGTGTGGGCGGCAGGGCTGACGCTCTTTACCGGCTGGTCCTGGGTTAGCATCGCCGAAAAACTTGGCGGCTGGCTGCTCAATATTCTGACCTTTGCCAGCAACCGTACCCGTCGTGATGATACCTGGGTAGAAGACGACGAATACGAAGACGATGAAGAGTATGAAGATGAAGTCGAGGGCGGGAAACGTGAATCCCGTCGGGCGCGTATTCTTCGCGGTGCGCTGGCGCGCCGTAAACGTCTGGCTGAAAAATTTATCAATCCGCATGGCCGTCAGACGGATGCGGCGCTCTTCTCCGGCAGACGCATGGATGATGACGATGAGATAGCCTACAGCGCGCGCGGCGTCGCGGCCGATCCTGGCGATGTGCTGTTCTCCGGGCATCGTGCGACACAGCCGGAATATGATGAATACGATCCGCTGTTAAACGGTCATTCGGTGACCGAACCCGTCGCCGCTGCGGCGGCTGCTACGGCTGCGACTCAGGCCTGGGCTGCGCCGGTCGATCCGATTATGCAAACGCCGCCCGTACCAGGCGCAGAAACCGTTCCTGTACAACCTGCGGTTGCATGGCAACCCGTACCAGGCCCGCAAACCGGCGAGCCGGTGATTGCTCCTGCGCCGGAAGGCTATCCGCCGCACAACCCGTACGCGCAGCCGCAACAGGCGCAGTATGAGACATGGCAACAGCCTGTTCCGACTGAACCGCAAAATGCTGCGTCTGTGGCTCCTGAAGCTGGTTATCCGCAGCCAGGCGTACCGCAACAACCGTGGCAGCAACCGCAAGCTACGGTAGAGCAACCCTGGCAGCCCGAGCCGGTTTATCAACCCGAGCCTGTCCAGCAGCCGGTTTATCATCAGCCAGTGTATCAGCCGGAGCCTTTATCGCCACAGGAACCTGTGGTTCCGCAGGCTCCGATTACTGAGCCTGAGCCGGTAGTCGAAGAGACAAAACCTGCGCGCCCGCCGCTGTACTACTTTGAAGAAGTGGAAGAGAAGCGTGCGCGTGAACGTGAGCAACTGGCCGCGTGGTATCAGCCGATTCCTGAACCTGTTAACGCGCCGGAACCGGTGGTTCCTGCACCGTCAACTGCGCCTTCTATACCGCCTGTTGACACCGCTGCGACCATTGCGCCGATCGCTGCAAGCGTGAAGGATGCGACCTTATCAGCCGGTGCGACTGCGGCAGCTGCAGCGCCAGTCTTCAGCCTCGCGAATGGCGGAGCGCCGCGTCCGCAGGTGAAAGAAGGGATTGGCCCGCAACTGCCTCGTCCCAATCGCGTACGTGTACCGACACGCCGTGAGCTGGCATCGTATGGTATTAAATTGCCTTCTCAGCGTATGGCTGAGGAGAGAGCGCGTGAAGCCGGTCAACACGATCCGCAGTATAGCGATGATGAAATCGACGCCATGCAACAGGACGAACTGGCTCGTCAGTTTGCTCAGTCACAGCAAAGTCGTTATGGCGACGTGTATCAGCATGAGGCGACGCAGGCCGACGATGAAGATGCCGCTGCGGAAGCTGAACTGGCGCGCCAGTTTGCCTCTTCACAGCAACAGCGCTACGCCGGTGAGCAACCTGCCGGAGCGAATCCATTCTCGCTGGATGATTTTGAGTTTTCACCCATGAAAACGCTGGTCGATAACGGCCCGCATGAGCCGCTGTTTACACCGGGCGTAATGCCGGAGTCTGCGCCTGTTCAGCCACCCACAACGCCGCAGTATCAGCAGCCGCAACAGCCGGTAGCGCCGCAGCCGCAGTATCAGCAGCCGCAACAGCCGGTAGCGCCACAGCCGCAGTATCAGCAGCCGCAACAGCCGGTAGCGCCGCAGCCGCAGTATCAACAACCACAACAGCCGGTAGCGCCGCAGCCACAGTATCAGCAACCGCATCAGCCGATAGTGACGCAGCAACCTGCTGCACCTCAGCCGCAGGAAAGCCTGATTCACCCGCTGCTGATGCGCAATGGTGACAGCCGTCCGCTGCAGAAACCGACGACGCCACTGCCTTCACTGGATCTGCTGACGCAGCCACCGAGTGAAGTGGAGCCGGTTGATACCTTCGCGCTGGAACAAATGGCGCGCCTGGTTGAAGCTCGCCTGGCTGATTTCCGCATCAAGGCCGATGTGGTGAATTACTCGCCAGGTCCGGTGATCACCCGTTTTGAACTGAATCTGGCGCCGGGTGTGAAAGCGGCGCGTATTTCCAACCTTTCTCGTGACCTGGCGCGTTCGTTGTCGACTGTCGCGGTGCGCGTGGTGGAAGTGATTCCGGGTAAACCATACGTAGGCCTGGAATTGCCGAACAAAAAACGGCAGACCGTTTACCTGCGTGAAGTGCTGGATAACGCGAAGTTCCGTGAAAACCCGTCGCCGCTGACCGTCGTGTTGGGTAAAGATATTGCCGGCGATCCGGTGGTAGCCGATCTGGCGAAAATGCCGCACCTGCTGGTGGCGGGAACAACCGGTTCGGGTAAATCGGTTGGGGTGAACGCCATGATCCTCAGCATGCTTTACAAGGCGCAGCCGGAAGACGTTCGTTTCATCATGATCGACCCGAAAATGCTGGAGCTGTCGGTTTACGAAGGCATTCCGCATCTGCTGACGGAAGTCGTCACGGATATGAAAGACGCCGCCAACGCCCTGCGCTGGAGCGTTAACGAGATGGAACGCCGTTACAAGCTGATGTCTGCGCTGGGCGTGCGTAATCTTGCGGGTTACAACGAGAAGATAGCCGAAGCCGCGCGGATGGGACGTCCAATTCCGGACCCGTACTGGAAACCGGGCGACAGTATGGATGCGCAGCATCCGGTACTGGAAAAACTGCCGTATATCGTTGTACTGGTTGACGAATTTGCCGACCTGATGATGACCGTCGGTAAGAAAGTTGAAGAGCTGATTGCCCGACTGGCGCAAAAAGCCCGTGCGGCCGGGATCCACCTGGTGCTGGCGACACAGCGTCCATCGGTTGACGTCATTACCGGTCTTATTAAAGCCAACATACCGACACGTATTGCCTTCACCGTGTCCAGTAAGATTGACTCGCGTACTATCCTCGATCAGGGCGGTGCAGAATCGCTGCTGGGGATGGGGGATATGCTTTACTCCGGGCCAAACTCCACCATGCCGGTGCGTGTTCACGGCGCATTTGTCCGTGACCAGGAAGTGCATGCGGTGGTGCAGGACTGGAAGGCGCGTGGGCGTCCGCAGTATGTGGATGGCATCACCTCCGACAGCGAAAGCGAAGGCGGCGGCGGTGGCTTTGACGGTGGCGAAGAGCTGGATCCGTTATTCGATCAGGCTGTCAACTTTGTGACAGAGAAACGTAAAGCGTCCATCTCCGGCGTACAGCGCCAGTTCCGTATTGGCTACAACCGTGCGGCGCGCATTATCGAACAGATGGAAGCGCAGGGAATCGTCAGCGAACAAGGCCATAACGGCAATCGTGAAGTGCTGGCGCCACCACCGTTTGACTAAGTGCAAAGTTACGTAATTCAGTATTGTCTTCTTTCCTCACGCTGATTTTTGGCCTGGAATGGATAGCAGAGGGATCTCCCGGTCGGGAGTGACGTATTTTGAGGAATAACAATGAAAAAAATCGCAATCACCTGTGCATTACTCTCAGGATTCGTGGTAAGCAGCGTTTGGGCGGATGCCGCCAGCGATCTGAAAAGTCGTCTGGATAAAGTAAGCAGCTTCCACGCCAGCTTCACACAGAAAGTGACTGATGGCAGCGGCGCTGCTGTTCAGGAAGGTCAGGGTGATTTGTGGGTGAAGCGTCCGAACCTGTTTAACTGGCACATGACGCAGCCTGATGAAAGCATTCTGGTTTCTGATGGGAAAACGCTGTGGTTCTTCAACCCGTTTGTTGAGCAGGCCACCGCGACCTGGCTGAAAGACGCCACCGGCAACACGCCGTTTATGCTGATTGCCCGCAACCAGTCCAGCGACTGGCAACAGTACAATATCAAGCAGAACGGTGACGACTTCGTCCTGACGCCGAAAACCAGCAACGGTAACCTGAAACAGTTCACCATCAATGTGGGCCGTGACGGGACTATTCATCAGTTCAGCGCCGTGGAGCAGGATGACCAGCGCAGCAGCTATCAGCTGAAATCACAGCAGAATGGCGCCGTTGACGCATCGAAGTTCACCTTTACTCCACCGCAAGGCGTAACGGTAGACGACCAACGTAAGTAGAGGCCTGCGTGAGCAACCTGTCGCTCGATTTTTCTGATAATACCTTTCAGCCACTGGCCGCGCGGATGCGGCCAGAAAATTTAGCGCAGTATATTGGTCAGCAGCACCTGCTGGCTGCGGGTAAACCGTTGCCGCGTGCGATTGAAGCCGGACATCTGCACTCCATGATCTTGTGGGGACCGCCGGGAACCGGGAAAACGACACTCGCTGAAGTGATTGCCCGCTACGCCGATGCCGACGTTGAGCGGATATCGGCGGTCACCTCCGGCGTGAAAGAGATCCGCGAAGCCATCGAACGCGCCCGTCAGAATCGTCATGCCGGGCGTCGCACTATTCTTTTTGTTGACGAAGTTCATCGCTTTAATAAAAGCCAACAGGATGCGTTCTTACCGCATATTGAAGACGGCACGATCACCTTTATCGGGGCAACCACCGAAAACCCGTCGTTTGAACTGAATTCTGCGCTGTTGTCGCGGGCGCGCGTCTATTTGCTCAAATCGCTGACCACGGAAGATATCGAACAGGTTCTCCGTCAGGCGATGGAAGACAAGGCGCGGGGCTATGGTGGCCAGGATATCGTTCTGCCGGATGATACCCGCAAAGCTATCGCGGAACTGGTCAATGGTGATGCGCGCCGCGCATTGAACACCCTGGAAATGATGGCTGATATGGCCGAAGTGGATGATAGCGGCAAGCGAGTACTGCTTCCCGCGTTGTTGACCGAAATCGCCGGTGAGCGCAGCGCGCGTTTTGATAACAAAGGCGACCGCTTCTACGATCTCATTTCCGCATTGCATAAATCAGTTCGCGGCAGCGCGCCGGATGCGGCACTTTACTGGTATGCACGTATCATTACGGCCGGGGGGGATCCGCTGTATGTCGCGCGCCGTTGCCTGGCGATTGCTTCCGAAGATGTGGGCAATGCCGATCCGCGTGCGATGCAGGTGGCGATTTCCGCCTGGGACTGCTTCACGCGTGTGGGGCCTGCTGAAGGCGAGCGCGCCATCGCCCAGGCGATTGTTTATCTGGCCTGTGCACCGAAAAGCAATGCGGTGTATACCGCCTTTAAAGCGGCGCTCTCCGATGCCCGTGAACGTCCTGACTATGACGTACCTGTTCATCTGCGCAATGCGCCGACGAAGTTGATGAAAGAGATGGGTTACGGCCAGGAATATCGTTATGCACATGACGAACCGAATGCTTATGCCGCGGGCGAGGAATATTTCCCGCCGGAGATGGCACAAACACGCTATTATCACCCCACAAACAGAGGTCTTGAGGGCAAGATTGGCGAAAAGCTCGCCTGGCTCGCCGGACAGGATCAAAATAGCCCTATAAAACGCTACCGTTAGCGCAGGCGTTGCGGTAATGTTGGCACTGTATCCCTGTGACCGCAGGCTGTGGTCACATTTTCCCATTTCAATTCGATAAGCACAGGATAAGCATGCTCGATCCCAATCTGCTGCGTAATGAGCCAGACGCAGTCGCTGAAAAACTGGCACGCCGGGGCTTTAAGCTGGATGTAGATAAGCTGCGCGCTCTTGAAGAGCGTCGTAAAGTTTTGCAGGTCAATACTGAAAACCTGCAGGCAGAGCGTAACTCTCGATCGAAATCCATCGGCCAGGCGAAAGCGCGCGGGGAAGATATCGAGCCTTTACGTCTGGAAGTGAACAAACTGGGCGAAGAGCTGGATGCCGCAAAAGCGGAGCTGGATGTTTTACAGGCTGAGATCCGCGATATCGCGCTGGCCATTCCTAACCTGCCTGCAGACGAAGTGCCGGTCGGTAAAGACGAGAACGATAACGTTGAAGTCAGCCGCTGGGGTACCCCGCGCGAGTTCGACTTTGAGGTTCGCGATCACGTCACGCTGGGCGAAATGCATTCCGGTCTGGATTTCGCTGCTGCCGTTAAGCTGACGGGTTCCCGCTTCGTGGTGATGAAAGGGCAGATTGCCCGTATGCACCGTGCGCTCTCGCAATTTATGCTCGATCTCCATACCGAACAGCATGGCTACAGCGAAAACTATGTGCCGTATCTGGTCAACCATGACACCCTGTACGGCACGGGGCAGTTGCCGAAATTTGCTGGCGATCTGTTCCACACGCGTCCGCTGGAAGAAGAGGCTGACAGCAGCAACTACGCGTTGATCCCGACGGCAGAAGTGCCGCTGACCAACCTGGTGCGTGATGAGATCATCGACGAAGACCAACTGCCGATCAAAATGACGGCGCACACACCGTGCTTCCGCTCTGAAGCGGGTTCCTACGGTCGTGATACCCGTGGCCTGATCCGTATGCACCAGTTCGACAAAGTTGAAATGGTACAGATCGTTCGCCCGGAAGATTCAATGGCAGCGCTGGAAGAGATGACCGGTCATGCGGAGAAAGTGCTGCAACTGCTGGGTCTGCCCTATCGCAAAATCATTCTTTGCACCGGCGACATGGGCTTTGGCGCATGCAAAACCTACGATCTGGAAGTGTGGGTACCGGCGCAGAATACCTACCGCGAGATTTCATCCTGCTCTAACGTCTGGGATTTCCAGGCGCGCCGTATGCAGGCTCGCTGCCGCAGCAAGTCCGACAAAAAGACCCGTCTGGTGCATACTCTGAACGGTTCTGGTCTGGCGGTTGGTCGTACGCTGGTGGCGGTGATGGAAAACTACCAGCAGGCTGATGGCCGTATCGAAGTGCCGGAAGTGTTGCGTCCGTACATGAACGGACTGGAATATATCGGTTAATCCTCGCTTCACTCTTTCTAAAAAGCGCCTTTGGGCGCTTTTTTTATGCCTGTTTGACGCCGGACAATAATCATTACCCCCTTAGGGGTAATATTACTTTCGAATGAAATTCAGCATTTTGCACTGTTATCCTGTAAATACGTTGTATGTAGAACTATATAACGTTGCTTAACTACTCAAATAATAATATCAATTTCTGTTTTTTTACTGTAAGCAAGCAGAGTGAGCCTTTATGAAAACGAAGATCCCTGATGCCGTGATGGCAGCGGAGGTGAGTCGTCGCGGTTTGGTCAAAACGACGGCGATTGGCGGACTGGCGATGGCCAGCAGCGCGTTTACCCTGCCATTTACCCGTATCGCTAATGCTGCCGAAGCCCTGAGTCCGGCACAAGCCAGCGAAAAAGTCGTCTGGAGCGCCTGTACCGTAAACTGCGGGAGTCGTTGCCCGTTGCGCATGCATGTTGTGGATGGCGAAATCAAATACGTTGAAACCGACAACACCGGTGATGACAACTACGACGGTTTGCATCAGGTGCGTGCCTGTCTGCGTGGACGTTCCATGCGTCGTCGCGTCTATAACCCGGATCGTCTGAAATACCCGATGAAACGCGTCGGTAAACGCGGAGAAGGCAAATTCGAGCGCATCACCTGGGATGAGGCTTACGACATCATCGCCAGCAACATGCAGCGTCTGATTAAAGACTACGGTAACGAGTCTATCTATCTGAACTACGGCACCGGTACGCTGGGCGGTACGATGACCCGTTCCTGGCCGCCGGGAAATACCCTGGTGGCGCGTCTGATGAACTGCTGCGGCGGTTATTTGAACCACTACGGCGACTACTCTTCCGCACAAATCGCGGCGGGTCTGAACTACACCTATGGCGGTTGGGCGGATGGTAACAGCCCATCGGACATCGAAAACAGTAAGCTGGTAGTGCTGTTCGGTAACAACCCTGGCGAAACCCGTATGAGCGGCGGTGGGGTGACCTACTATCTGGAACAGGCGCGACAGAAATCGAATGCCCGGATGATTATTATCGATCCGCGCTATACCGATACCGGGGCCGGTCGTGAAGATGAATGGATCCCGATTCGTCCGGGTACCGATGCGGCGCTGGTGAATGCGCTGGCTTATGTGCTGATTACTGAGAATATGGTCGATCAGCCGTTCCTCGATAAGTACTGTGTGGGCTACGACGAGAAAACGTTGCCAGCCAGCGCGCCGAAGAATGGCCACTATAAGGCCTATATTCTCGGGCAGGGGACTGACGGTACGCCAAAAACGCCTGAGTGGGCAGCGCAAATTACCGGCATTCCGGCAGACCGTATTATCAAACTGGCGCGAGAAATCGGCAGCGCAAAACCAGCCTATATCAGCCAGGGATGGGGACCGCAGCGCCATGCGAACGGTGAAATCGCCACTCGTGCCATTTCAATGCTGGCTATTTTAACCGGTAACGTCGGGATCAACGGCGGCAACAGCGGTGCACGTGAAGGCTCTTACGGTCTGCCGTTTGTTCGGATGTCAACGCTGGAAAACCCGGTAGAAACCAGTATCTCGATGTTTATGTGGACCGACGCGATTGAACGTGGTCCGGAAATGACTGCGCTGCGTGATGGCGTGCGCGGCAAAGATAAACTCGACGTGCCGATTAAGATGATCTGGAACTACGCCGGTAACTGTCTTATCAACCAGCACTCAGAGATCAACCGCACGCACGACATCCTGCAGGATGACAAGAAGTGCGAAATGATTGTCGTCATCGACTGCCACATGACGTCGTCAGCGAAGTATGCCGATATCCTGCTGCCGGACTGCACGGCTTCTGAACAGATGGACTTCGCGCTGGATGCTTCCTGCGGGAATATGTCTTATGTGATTTTCGCCGATCAGGCCATTAAGCCGCGTTTTGAATGCAAAACCATCTATGAAATGACCAGCGAGCTGGCGAAGCGTCTGGGTGTCGAGCAGCAGTTTACCGAAGGACGCACTCAGGAAGAATGGATGCGTCATCTGTACGAACAGTCGCGTAAAGCTATTCCGGCGCTGCCGACCTTTGAGGAATTCCGTAAGCAGGGTCTGTTCAAGCAGCGCGATCCGGAAGGACATCACGTGGCCTATAAGGCGTTCCGTGACGATCCGCAGGCCAATCCGTTGACCACGCCGTCAGGTAAAATCGAGATCTACTCGCAGGAACTGGCTAAGATTGCCGCCACCTGGGAACTACCGGAAGGCGATGTCATCGATCCATTGCCGATCTACACGCCAGGTTTTGAGAACTACAACGATCCGTTGACCAAAGATTATCCATTGCAGCTCACGGGCTTCCACTATAAATCTCGCGTTCACTCCACCTATGGCAACGTGGATGTCCTGAAGGCGTCGTGCCGCCAGGAGATGTGGATCAACCCGCTGGACGCGCAAAAACGCGGTATCCGTAATGGCGACAAGGTGCGCATCTTCAATGGTCGCGGAGAGCTACATATTGAGGCGAAAGTGACGCCGCGGATGATGCCGGGTGTGGTTGCGCTAGGGGAAGGGGCCTGGTATGACCCGGATGCCAAACGCATTGACCAGGGGGGCTGTATCAACGTATTGACCACCCAGCGCCCGTCTCCTCTGGCGAAGGGGAACCCGTCACATACGAACCTTGTTCAGGTTGAGAAGGTGTAAGGAGTAACCGATGACAACCCAGTATGGATTTTTTATTGATTCCAGCCGTTGCACCGGTTGTAAAACCTGCGAACTGGCCTGTAAAGATTACAAAGACTTAACCCCGGATGTCAGCTTCCGCCGCATTTATGAATATGCGGGCGGAGACTGGCAGGAAGACAACGGCGTCTGGCACCAGAACGTGTTTGCCTATTATCTCTCTATTGCCTGTAACCACTGTGAAGATCCGGCCTGTACCAAGGTCTGTCCGAGCGGGGCGATGCACAAACGGGAAGACGGCTTTGTGGTGGTGGATGAAGATGTCTGCATCGGCTGTCGTTATTGCCATATGGCCTGTCCGTACGGCGCGCCGCAGTACAACGCCGCCAAAGGCCACATGACCAAATGCGACGGCTGTCATGACCGGGTGGCGGAAGGCAAGAAACCGATCTGTGTCGAATCTTGTCCGCTACGTGCGCTGGATTTCGGTCCTGTCGACGAACTGCGTCAGAAACACGGCGATCTGGCGGCGGTTGCTCCGCTGCCTGGCGC
>NZ_LIFT01000018.1:0-4259 GCF_001297795.1 Citrobacter sp. CtB7.12
CGTGGGGGTATCTGCTCCCTTCATCCCCTCAGTTCCCGGCTATGGTCGCCGGGTGGCTGTTTTCCGGATTGTGCCGTCGCCTCCATGCGCTTCGCGCATATAAAACAGCAGAGCTGGCGCTTCTCCCCCGGCAACAGCGGCGTATCCGTCTTCTGATACGCCGCTGTTGCCGCCAGACGCAAAATAACCCGTCGGTTATTTTCCTTACCTCCCTCACCAGACTGTTTGTACATTTATGAAAGCACGGGGAATATGCATCCCCGTGCCGGTGGTAAAAACGCCACTCTGACAGCAAAACCCCGCAATCCGTTGCAGGGTATCAGACTCATAACGCCATCAGGTAGCGGTGTGCTTTTGATGCGGCACTCGCAGCCCGGAAGATGTAACGTTTATCATTACGTAGTTTTATCAGCCATGACGCAATGTAGTTTTCATGCTGCACGTCGCCATTAATGCCCAAATCCGCCATCAGAAACGCGCTTCCCAGCTCCGCAACTAACTCTTCCGCTGCATACCCTTCAGAGCCAAAGCGGCCTTTCATGTCCCGGTTTAAACGGGACGGGTGACCGCTCCAGTGAACCAGCTCATGCAGACCGGTTGCATAAAAATCTTCAGCACGGCTGAATAAATGACGTTCAGGAAGGTAAATCTCATCCGTGGCGGGTCTGAAAAATGCCTGCTGACCGCGTTCAGTGATTTTTGCGCCACTGCGCTCAAGGAGGGCTTCAGCCCGGGTGAATGGCTTAAAGGTCTCTTCTGCGGGCTGTTCCGGCTGTGCGTCGCTGCCGTCATGGGGTAAGCCGTCAATCTGCTCTGCGTTAAAAACGATGAAGTGTTTCAGCATCGGGATGTAATCCTTTTCGCCGTCTTCCCGCTCTTTCTCCAGCGTTTTGTAAAAGACTGCCATTGTGCCACGCTCCCCCTTGCGGACCTGAGCACCCGTTGATTTCGCCTGGTTGTATGTCATCCAGCGGGAGTCCTTAAAACCCTGCTCTGCCGCACTGAACCACAGCAGCATAATATTAATGCCGCTGTAGGCTTCGTGTGTGGTGTAGTTTGAAGGAATGCCTGAGACCAGGCCGTTACGTTTCCACGGACACTGCCACGGCTTAACACCAGACTCCAGCGCCTTAATGATGCTGTCAGTGACCGTCTGATAAATATCCGTTTTGTCTGATGAAAATTTCGTTTTTGAGGAGCCTGAGCGCTCCGGCGACGATACGCCGGTCGCCGCTGCGGTGTCAGAAGTACTTGTCCGGGTATACAGGTTCATCGTCATGGTATTTTCTCCGTCAGTTGAGTGGGTTTTCGTCTTCGTATCGCCTGACGGTTCGTGACTCCGGAGTCGTTCTGTTCAGCAGGGGCGCGGAACGCGTGCCATTTACCCTTGCGGAACAGGTTGTGACGGAGAACGATGACCGGAAGCTGATATGAAAGAGAAAACACACGGGGAGAAAATAACGACGGGCATACCCGGACTTAGTACTTCGACGATTGCAGGGGTGAAATATTTAGTATCGATTTAAGCTCATATTTATTCTGAGCCTACCTGCATCAATATATCAATCAATCTATATTTTTATTCCGTAAATTTAAAAAACACATTTCCGTACATTAGCAGCATTTACCTTTTTATACATAAGTGATAGAATCTCATTTTGAGAGGTAATGTAGATGAATGAAATTGACTTTAAAATTCCACTTACAAAATTTTTTATGGCTGACAGGTCTGTTGCTTTAAATTTTGAATTCCCCTTTGACTTTAACAGACGTCGCTGTGATATGCTAATTGCATCACAAGACGAAATCATTGGCATTGAAATAAAAAGTGACATAGACAATTTATACAGACTGGCGGAACAATTAAAGTCATATTACACTTGTTTCAATAAGGTGTACGTAGCATGTGGTAAACGACATTATAAAGAAATCAGTAAAATAAAAGGTGGTTTCGGTATAATTTACATTACAGAAAACACGCTAATTATAAAAAGGAAGGCTAAAGAAAAAAAAGAACTTAATATCATATCTATTCTGGATATGTGCGATAAATCATATTTAGAAAAATGCACAGGAATTAAATCATCAACTAAACATGAACTTATCATGGATATAATAAGCACATATAATAAAAATAAAATATATTCCATCCATCATAAAGCAATATATGATAAAGTCTCAAGAATATACGATACCTTTATGTCTGAAAAAGGAGAGGTGATTACCCGAGAAGATATAACTCTCCTTAGCCTAAAATCAATGAATTTTGGCTCTATCTAAATATCCTTGCCATTCTGGACATATGGATATTAGATCTGACAGAGATCCAGTACGACGGGTTCAATCCCCCAGGCTTAATTAGTGCAGCCTGCATAATTTCATCCATTCCCCAGCATTTTAGTTGATCTCTGAGAAATGCAGGTAATCTGCTAATATTTCTTGCGCACTCTTCATACCCACCAACTTCTCTACGAACCCTTGAAAAGTAGATCGATAATTCTGTAGGATAGTCTATTCGTGGTATCCAGTTATATGATTTAACGTCATTCCGAAAAGGATGAATGCAAGCATAGTCACCATATAAAAGAGATATATTATAGTCAATTAAAATATCACTTACGTGGCGATACAGTTCAACATTTCCGTAATATACATTATTGTTATATTGATCCTGATTTTTTTTCAAATAATCTGTTATGTTTGCTGGATAATGCTCAGAACAGAAAACATAGGCTCCTGCATAAAACCCATTAACATGATTATAAAAATAAGAAATAAAGTCAATGATATCTTTTAATGGCTTAGCTTCTATTTTTTCGAAAATATAAGACGCATCAAAAATAATACTATGTATCAAATAAGATCTATGTTGGACCAATTGAATCAGATTAGCAAAAAGATTACTCAACCCATCCTCAAAGAGTGGTAAACGTATAGCAACATGCTGTGTATGTCTGCTTAAATTATCAATTTGCAATAAAAGCTCATTTAATTGTGAATCTGGATAAGCCAATAATACTGGAATAACTCCAGGGATTTTGTTTTTAACATATCCAATAAAATCACACCAGTTCTCAAAACCATTTTGGTCATCTCGAAAACTATCGATTTCATAATTTGAAAGAGAATCTATAGTTGTAATATCTAATATTACATTTTCTGATTTGACTACTTGACATATCTCATCTATTTTTTTATAGACACTTGAATCAGGGTTATTTTTCCCTTTACGCGATTTTGTTAATTCCAGTACTGGTGTTAATCCAGTCCACGTTACTGCATTAATATTTTTTAATGCCCGCATTTCAGCGATTGTAGTTTTTATTATTGGGTAATACTTAGTACTCATAAATATTCCTCTGTAGAGTTTCCACTCTTATCTTTGCCGCAAGGACAGAAACATTGAAATACTCTGAAATTAACTCTGCATCGGTCCCTTTACTATTCATAAAATCAATTAACTGTTTTTTTGGCATTAATAAAGCACCAGCAAAATTATTTGCTTCATACTCCATTGAATCCATATGTGTACTACGGTACAAAGCTTCATCAACAAATGATATAGCTCTATTTCTATGTAGAAAATAATGTCCTAGTTCATGTGCCAAAGTAAAACGTTGTCGTTTAGGATGATGCAATGAATTGACACTAATAATCCAGCGGCCTTCTGTATTTTTTTGTAACATTCCAGAAAGTTCATCATCCATAATAATCCTGTGCAATTCTATTCCAATTTTACTAATAAAACTATCCAGATCAAAAGGGATTAGTCTGACGTTAAGTACATTTACAGCATAGTCCAGCACACTTTGAGGATTGCTCAAACTCAACATATCAACGGGCAAATTATCAGCAACATTTCTAATTTTTCGTTTAAGGATTGCCATTTTTACCATCCTCATCAGCCCTAATTTCAGGCTGAACTTTACCTTCCAAACTATCTTTCATATTCTGAAAATATAAATTCTCATCAAAGGGTTCATCAACCGGAAGTAGTTTATTTTTTATTCTGATTAACTCTTTTTTCAGAATATCCACTTCGTTTCTCAGACGAAGAACTTCATCACTGCCGTCGGAACTTTCATCACTCAATCTTTCAAATTCTTCAGTAAAAACATCAGAAACTTTATTTTTAAGTTCGAGATCAAATCCTTTATCGTTATCGAAGAAATACTTAACTTTAGAACTGATCGTATAATCAAATTTATCATCAGCATTTATCTTTATAACCAATACTGCAAAAAAAGCTGAAAAAGTAC
>NZ_LIFT01000018.1:4269-4373 GCF_001297795.1 Citrobacter sp. CtB7.12
AAAATCAATATAGTAATAGTGTATGAATAAAAACTCCCTGTTTGAGACAAAAGATCATTTGTACTCAAAATATAGTTCTTACTCATTAGATGAGCTAACATTTT
>NZ_LIFT01000018.1:4443-90136 GCF_001297795.1 Citrobacter sp. CtB7.12
TTTACTGGATTATTAAATAACCAGAACAATATAAAAATAAAAAGACCTAACAATAATGAAACAAGACAATATTGAAGAAAAAATTTAAACGCAAAAACAAGGATCCTTACCATTCCTTTTTTTACAGATCTTGAATCATTGTTTCCACTCATTACCATAACTTCATCAATATCTTAATATTATGATTTTCTTCAGTATATATTAAACTATGAGCAAATGTTAGCCATTAACTTTAGTTTACTTAATTACGCATAATCAATTGATTTTATTAAAAATATCTTCAGGCTCTTTAGTTCAGCAGCATAAGAGTGCTGAATCATGGCTTAAACCATAGGCCACTCGCGAAAGGTAGTGACTAGTGCCAGTATCCATACAATACCCTTATCGGTATCGATCTCATAAACCAGACGATAATGGTGATGCGGATACACTTCGCGAGTACCGACAATCCGACCAGGAACCCCCATTTCCGGTTGCTCCTCCAGGCTACTGGCAGTTCTGCTAAAACGTGAATCCATATCAACGGCAGCAACCGGATTATCCACGACAATGTAGTCCCATATATCAATACGGTCCTGCTCGGCTTCAGGTGTCCACAAAACGATCACAATCCTGGATGTCCTTTCGTAACCTGAGCACGGCGTTGTGCAAATGCAGCTTCTACATCGTCATTTGTACGCCCACGAGCACTCTGTACAGACTGACGAGCCACTTCAACTTTGCGTTGAAGGTAAGCCTCATGATCACGGAATTTTCTGCGTTGTTCGATATACCCCCGCATTAATTCGCGAATAACCTGAGCAGCAGGACGGTCTTCAGCCGCGGCTTCAGCCATGAACGTATCACGCAGCTCAGGTTCCAGTTTCATCGTAAAAACAGCTTTTGTTGTCATATGCCCCCCTGTAAAGATATATGAAGTATATACCAAAGCATTACTATTATGTAATTATGTTTTATACCAGATTCGATTCTTTTTTGATAATCATGAAGAATCGAACCGGGGGAACGTAGGAGGATGTACAGGTATACACTTTGATTTAAAAGATAAAATGAGGGTCAACACATGGGTCTTGACAACTAAGCCAATGTGAATTTATGATTAAAAACAGTTCACTAAATAGCTGAATGTTCCCGAGTCCGGGCACCACTATTCAAAGCCGGTTGGTCAGCTTTGCAAGATGCAATCCTGACGGACACGAAAGCGAGCCAGACAAAACTCGATGTAACGCCGTTACTTGTGCTTGAAAAGGCTCTTGAGAAACAGACTTGTTTGCCGCAAGTCTGTTTTTTCGCGTCTGATATTTGCAATAAATCTTTTCAATGTCAAACAATGTAAGTATTTGACGACATTCCTGAAGTCTTCCTCACTACATCAATTCGGTTTCCAGTATATCCCGCAGGCTATCCACACTTTCATCAATGTATTCCAGTGTCGATGTGATGCTGACATGGCCCAGCAGTTTCTTCACCGCGTACAAATTGCGTTCAGGTGATTTCATCATGTGTGTTGCCACCGTATGCCGGAATCTGTGTGGCGTGATCGTAAACTTACACTCCCGGGACAAGCGGCGAAAGAACGCTCTCAGCGGGTACTCGTTCATCACCTCCGGGTACTTACTCTTTCTCATCAGGTCAAACCAACCCACATTAAATACCTGATCACCCGGCTCCATCCCAGCCTCCCCGGCTTTCCTCACCAGTTCCTCCAGCGATGGATACAACGACGAGACAATCGGAACCCGATGCTCGCGATGGTTTTTCGCCCCCTCAATATTCAGATCAATCCATTTTTCTTCAAGGTTAATATCACCCAACCGGATATGCAGGAGCTGGTTTTGCCGTATCGCGGTATAACGAAAAACATTCACCGCCGTCAGCCAGAACCACGCTGGAAGTAACGCATTTCTGCGACCGTTGAACATACCGCTATTCCCCTTCCCTGTCTCAGCATCCAGATATTGCTCCATCAATCGGTACATCGAGTTCATTTGCGTCTGTGTCAGCGTCTTCTTCTTTTTCGTGCCCGGGCGAACGACCGCGCCATTAAAGGGATTTTCAGCCTGCGGCAACAGCCCCTGCTTAATGCCAAAATTAAACAACGCCCTCATGTGAGCAACTTTATTATTCCACGTTCGGGTCGCGCAGTTCTGGTCATTCAGCACCATATGACGCCATTTCAGTACCGTCAGGTGATCGATCTTCGTAGGGTTAAACGATGTGAATCCTTCGAATGAGCGAACTACTTTCTGGTAGCTCCACTCCGTCGCCGGTCGTAATGATTTGCTGTAAAAATACTGTTCAGTAAGAAGCCCAAAGGAAACGCCATCCATAAGAATATCCTTATACAACAATAAGTAACAAGTTACCTTCAGGATTGTTATCGCCTGTAAAAATCTTACTGGCAAGTGTCAGATGCAAGCTCATCCAACAGTATCCCCTGTCCTGGTACATCATGCGGCTACCTCATCGATAAACTTCACCCCCTCAGCAGTGCGTATCCAGCGTGGGGCTTTCATTTCCGCTGCGAAATGGTGGATCAGGTCAAACAATAGCCAGCTAAGGTATTTCTCCGTTTCAGAGGAAAACCCCTGCCCGGAAAGTGTTTGCGTCAGAGCGAGGCAATACTGGCAAACCTCAGTGCATTCAGGCCCGAAACCAGAAGAACGGGCAGGAAGAGTATCAACAGTCAGACTTTCAACGAGATGGGGAGGGACAGGTTCTAACAACGTGGGTTGCAACAACGTCAGGCAGGTGTTGATCCTGCCACAGAGCGCCATTTTCAGCACCGGGTCATCGCATTCAATCAGCGCTTCAGCAAAGTTTTCGCAGTGCTCAGCTAACACCGTGAAATCGGTGGTAGAGCTGAAAGGAATAGTGAGCAACTGGTGAGTCTGGTCGAGGGTTGTAGCCATAAGGCAGCCTCCAGTGAGTACCAACTTATACCCACCACCTGAGAGGTCAATCTCATGGGTGGTGGAACCGGACAGGGTTGACCTTACCGGCCTCACTGACACCGGCGCATCTTTCGACGCCCCCGCCCGGCCCACCATTGAGATGTAGCAAAGCGAACGACACAAGAAACGCCTTGTGTCGTCAGTGAAGTGTTTCAGGAGGTCAATCCCGGCCCCTGATTTTGCAGGTGCGGGTAGAAGATACCGCGATTGATTAACATCAGCAAGAGAGGGGTTCGGATAACTATTCTTTTAAAACAATCAGTAGCGGATTATCGCCAGGGTTGTTATCACCCGTAAAAATCTTACTGACAGTCACCAGGTAACCACTCAATTTCTGGAAACGCCCTGCCCTCTGTTCATCCTGATACAACTGACAGGTATACATTGTGCCATTGTCCTGCCGGTGATGCCCCAGTCGCTCAAACGCTTTCTGAAGTCTGGCTTTATCCTCCACCGCCGCATTCGTCTCTGTCAGAAACTGGTGAAAAATCCCAGGCGCACGCAGGAAAACATAACCAGCGACCAGATGAATCCGACCGTCAGGTTTGTTCGGAATCAGACTGCCAGAACGACATCCCGTGACCAGCCATTGCCAGAATGCCTCTCCGGGATCGTTCAACTCGGCGGATGGCGTGATTTCTCCGATTTCTGTTGCATCAACGCTGGCAAAGCCCATCATTGCCAGTAACGTATCAGTATCATCCGCTTCCTCTTGCCCACCTTGTAATACCAGAGCTGCATCCGTTGCAGGAGCAGGTTCGGCTGCCAGAAGAATTTCGTCTTCGGAATACGACGCAACCAGCTCCCGCGCATCATCAGCTAATCTGGACAGCAACGAGTCACTCTGCAATGATTCAGCCGGAACCGGAACTATTGCCGCCGGTGCAACCAGTGTTTTACTTTCTGGCGCTCCGGCAGTGAGGCGAATAGCTTCAGACACAATGGCATTGACCACACCCGACTGCGCCCGAAAGCCGGTCAGATATGTTGACAGGGTCTTGATGGCTTCCGGCCAGTTACTCAACCAGCCAATCGCTTCAGGAGGAATAATTTTCCACGCCAGCATTGCGCCAAAACTTTGCCGCCGTTCCGGAGACTGTTCCGGCGCAAAACGAATGCGATAAGGTTCTGGAGGTGCGTCCAGCAGAGGACACCAACGTTTACCGTTCTCCAGCTCAACGTGGAGGTGGCATAGATACTCAAGTGAAGGCAACATGGCCGCATAGACCACCACCGCATTCCAGGCCGCGCTTTGTGCCGCCTGTTCTTCAGGCGGAGCGCCAACCGGTAACATGTAGCTTTTCGACAACCGCGCCGCATACGACACAGTTTCCAGCATATAGTCAGCCATCCCCCCGGCACGGGCATATGGCCCACTTTCCGTAAGAGGAAATTGTTGCATCAGCATCACGCAATGCTCCAGCGGAGCAAGGTAATACTGGCTATACATATCTTTCGGCAGGGACGAATAATCCCAGAGTGATTGCAGCCACTGTTGACGGCGGGTCGTTGCCAGCAGTTCACTGGCGTTCATGGACCGGAAGTAGCCCGAGGGCAAAGAGGATTTTATTACTTCAGCTGTCGGGCGCAAACGCCCTGAACGAAGAAAAATTTTCAGATTTAGCATAGCGAAAACCGGTAAGGAGGAAAATTCCGCTACGTTAATCTTTCAATCCAAAAGAACAATAAAAAATTATCTATAAACTAAATTAATTTTTCAATGTCATCCGAAGATATTTTTGACAAGAGCAATAAGGTGCATTCTTTATCCAAAATCACGCATCCAGTTAACCCCCTCATAAAATATATGCTTAACATTATTTGAGCTCTACTTTCTGCGTTGATTTTACAAAATTGAACACTCCCCTACAAAATTTCATCAGTAAGAAGGCTATTTCTTGATAAACACTAAAATAGGAATAAAAATACACTACAGCACATGATTGACATCAACCATTTTTCTACAAAAATAATGCCAAATGGTATTAATATATCAAATTACCAAATAGGCAATGCCTTGACATTGCCATGCCCAATATTTAAATTAAGAAAGTAAAAACATTTATAATTATCAGATAACTTAAACATCAATCCCTTTCAACTTAGTCTCCAGCATCACAAACTGCTTCTCATGGGTATAATTAAGAGTGTTGTTTAGCAATGTTTCGAGGACATTTGTCTTATTGTAGAAGTTATCAATTGTGCCTAATCTAATTTCACGTTCTCCATTTTTTTCTACTCCCTTGCACTCCTTACCAATTCTAGCCATTTCTAAACCGTATAATTTATCGCGATACATCTTTAGCATTGGGTATACGTAATTATTATACAGCACATGTCCCTGAATGAATTGATACGCCGTTTCAGGTAGCATGCCTTTACTATTCAACTGAGTAACAAAACTATTATAAGCAGCGTGCTCATTAGGTTTTAAAGCATAATCATTTAAAAAACGAGAAAGTCTTAAATTTAATTCATCGAAGAATGTGTTATTTTCCTTTAAGGTCCTTTTATTAAGTAACTTGTATCTGCCGGGAATTTTTATTGAATTCCAAAATATCCCATCCTCATGTTCAAAAGGTACACAATTATGTCTAAACAAGTGTAAAGTCAAAGGTTCATATATCTGAGTCGAAAATTTAATTAAAACATTGTAAATAGACCCGTTTTAGTTCCAGGCATTTTTTGAGATCCCGGCCAAATAATGGTGTTGTCGATATTCCTCTGGCGTCATATTGTTCAGTGATTCATGCGGGCGTTCACAGTTATATTCTGACACCCATCTTGCCGTGATTTCCCGCACTTCATTCAGCGTTCTGAACAGATAAAAATCGAGTATTTCTGTACGGTATGTTCGGTTAAAGCGCTCAATAAAAGCATTCTGCGTCGGCTTACCCGGCTGAATAAATTCCAGTTTTACTGCATGTTGCTCTGCCCATTCAGCCAGTACAAGTGAGATAAATTCCGGACCATTATCCATGCGTAGCATGACCGGATAGCCGCGATTTGCCGCGATCCTGTCGAGTACACGGACCACGCGCAGAGCTGGCAGATTCAGATCGATTTCAATCGACAACGCCTCACGGTTAAAGTCATCAACGACATTGAACGTGCGAAAACGACGACCACAGACCAGGGCATCATGCATAAAATCGACAGACCAGCTTTGGTTCAGCGCTTCCGGTGTGGCCAGTGGCGAGGGATTACGCACTGGCAACCGTTGTTTGCCTTTACGGCGAAAATTCAGCTTTAGCAGACAATAAATACGATGGATCCTTTTGTGATTCCACGGGTATCCCTGCCGCCGCAGAACCTGGAAAAGTTTTGGAAAACCGTACTGTGGGTATCGCTCTGCCATTGCCTGCAACGCGACAATAACGGGTTCGTCACGCGTGGTATCCGGACGGTAATGGTAAACCGTTCTGCTCAGGTTCAGACTCCGGCAGGTCTGACGGATACTGAGTCCAGATGTCATTATCAGATGAGTGACCAGCTCACGCTTAAAGGCTGGCTTTATAGCTTTTTTCGATAACATCTTTCAGCGCCCGGTTCTCAAGGCTCAGGTCGGCAAACATCTGTTTGAGACGCCGATTCTCGTCCTCAAGATCCTTGATCTTTTTAATATCAGAAGCCTCCATGCCGCCGTATCTGGACTTCCAGTTGTAGTAGGTAGCTTCAGATATACCGGCCTCCCGGCAGACATCCTTAACAGTTCGTCCGGCTTCAACCGATTTAATGACGGCAATGATCTGATGCTCAGTAAAACGGGCTTTACGCATAGCGATCTCCTTTGTTGGCAGATTGATTATGCCGGAGGATCTCTAAATGTGAATGGCACGATTATGCGGGATACTTACAGTATAAACTTGTAATGGATGATGGTTCACGTAGTGGGCCATCACCCTGTTAGAAAGATTTTTATTTTTTTCATGGCGCGAGAATATTTGTTTATCGATCAATGAGTCTCACTTGCCGGACTTCATAAACGAACTCTGGTTCATTTATATATTGTATAGCTATATCCCAAAGTGGATGAGTCCTGTCATTTAGGTTTTCCGCAAGTACCTTGATTTCTTCCGGCGCGTCGTCTCGGAAATATCCTTTTTTATCTTTGTTCTTATCATAACTGACTCCTGTTATCTCGAACTTTAATGGCTTTACGCGCTTAGATTTTTGTTGCTCTATGTCTTTGTGCGCGGTTTCCCATGTTAAGGCGCGAACCATCAAGTAATAGCTATGCTCATCAAACCTGCTATTTATGATGTATGAAGATTTCGGTGGATATTGTGGGTGAATTTTCCTCTTGTATAGCCCACCCGTGACAAACTTGAAGTGCAGATCGTCTGATGACATCTCATAGCGTCGACAGTTAGATATGTCTATCCAATATCCTTTTGATTGAGCCAAATTTTTTTTCACAAAGAGGATTGCACAGGCTTCCTCGGTATGAGCATATTCGCGGTATCTTTTAAGGAGTAAGTTATCCATGTGTGAGCCAACCTCGAAGTATTCATATTGCATAAATTTTAGTGTCTTTGAGACTATATAACATATGCACACATCTTCTTGTCAAGATAATAAATATTAATTTTTACAGATCTAGTTTTACTTTATTTCTTATTAGTACCATAACCATAACGTATCTTTAGACTATAAAGATAGCCTCACTGAATAACATTTACAACCAAATAACACACAATATCTGATATGGCTTTTAGTCACTTGACAAAAACTTTAAATGTATTATTGATTTATTAATGAGCATAAATATAAAAATAAAGCTCCTGTTTTGATAGCCGCCAAACAATTACAAAAAGGAGCACTAAAGGAAGGTAAAATGTTGTTTGAAGATAATATCTTTAATATGGAAAACTATAAAAGTCAAATACAAAAATACGCATTATGCTGCGATGACTTCAATGATGGTGTATATAGAAACCTAAAAGAAAGGGCGTTATTAAAAAATATATAGGGTTTAATAACAGATGGTTTGTGAATGGTTTTGTTTTCGACATAGACCATGATAATGGCGCAATCGTCTGGGATCTTGTAGGTTTACCGAAGCCTGACACGATAATACAGAGTACAAAAAATGGTCATGCGCATTTGCTCTATGCCTTAAAAAAGTCCAGTTCTAAAAACTGACTCGACAAGAATAAAACCGTTAAAGCTGGCATCAATTGTTCAATGTGGGTTTACAGAAAGATTAGATGCTGACAGAGCGTATGCAGATATTTTAATGAAAATCCTTTAAATACTAAAGAATGGCATACAACGTGGACAGATACTACGGCATATGACTTAAGCTATTTAGCTGATTTTGTTCATGATACTGTTAAGATAAAATTCTCAGAAAAAGCAAGTATAAAACTGAATGGAAAAATGTTTGCATTAAAGCGGACACAATCAGATAAAACCACATCTACTTTCAAAAACAATGATATTTCGATTACGACGATACAATCTTCATTACAAAAATCAAATATGGAAGAAGAAGGTAACGATGTCAAATTAAGCATCACCATCAGGGCAAGAAACAGTGAGAAGAAATTTTATCTGTCTGGATACTGTGGTATTTAGAAGAGTGCGTTAAGCATTCTCTTTCACATTAAACAGCCTACTGCGTCATTACAATTCCACTACCCAACTTAATAACTAAACATCGTCTATGACCAAATACCTTCTGGATAATAAAGAGAGCAGATTATGGTTTTTGAAAAACCAAAGGTTAGGAAAGTATTATTCAGATGACAAAATTAGTGTGCCACAACAACCGCAAATCGACAGTACTGAGAACCAGGTTGAGAAGCAAAAAAATCCGTAATCCCTGGGAGATTACGGATTTTTACACATCGACTGCATCGGTCAGCTTTCGGCTTTAGAAACATGCTCCGGCTATAACCGTATCCTGCTGAGAGCTCACCCCTTCACCACAATCAACGGTTCAATGTCGCTCTCTTTCTTAATAACCAGCGATTCGTCGCCACGCAGGCAGGTGCCGCCGTAGTTGCCGCCAACGGTAAAAGTGCACACCTGAATATACTTACCGGCAACGTTTGGCAGACACCATAATTGCTGATAAATGTTCTTCTGTGCAGCAAATTTCCCGCTGGTTTTGTCCAGCAGCTCTTCCTGATGGCTGACCAGGTCGATATTGCTGCCACAGCGACCCGCAATCGGTTTCACCGCATAACCGGTTTGCGCCAGTTCATCATTGACGACAAAATCGGTATCCAGCAGATAGCGGTGGTGCGGGAAAAGTTGCCACAGGATCGGCAGGATCGCTTTGTTACCCGGGATCACCGTCCACAGCGGCTCAAAGACCAGCACTTCCGGGCGCAGTAGCACATCGATCAACCGCACATCCTGATGGGTATGTCCGGTACGAATCGGCACGGCGGCATACTCGGTTTCGCTGACTTCACGCACCTGCTCAATCGCCGTTTCCCATGCCCAGGTTTTCCAGACGCAGTTAACCAGGCGTCCTTCACCATCAATGAGTTGTCCGGCATCGTCCCAGCGCAGTTCATCCAGCCCACGCAGGATCTTACTTTCAAACCCGGCCTGATGCAGCGCCTGCTGCATAAACTGGGCATGATAGTTCTCCTCAATATCCTTATCCTGCATGATGTGCACGAATGGACGCGCGTGGCTGTGTTTCCAGGCCCCCGCCAGCTCATTGAGCAGACCTTCCGCCGGGTTATGTCCTTTACCGGTATAGCCCTGCTCCGCCCAGCGTTCGAGGATTAGCCCCGCCTCGGTATGGCACGACGCGGAATCGGCGTTGTATTCGTACACTTTCAACCCGCGCTCATCCATACAGAAATCCATACGACCGGTGATCATATGGTGGCGACGGCGCTGCCATGAGAGACGCAAACGCGGCCAGAGGATTTTGGGAATGTCGAACAGCGCCAGCAGATTGTCGTCTTTCAGCACCTTGTCTGTAGCGTGCAGATACATCAGATGCAGCTCGTTGGTCGCTTTGATCAACTCCTGTTCGGCACTCTCGGTCATTGTGAAATACTGATACGGATCCTGATTGATCACGTGACCGTTCGCTGTCACATAGGCTTTTTGCAGCGGATCCTGTTCATCCAGCCATTTACCGTCAAACTGGCCGTTTTCTTCCAGTCTTGCCGCGCCAATCTTCAGCGAATCATTGGCGATCTCCGGCTGTGGCAGGCTGTGCCGGGTATCGTCGGTCTGGATCATCCAGCCCAGAATAGTAGTGTCGTCAAAGGTGTCTTTCAGGGTATAGCAGCCATTTTCCACCACCATCTCCAGCTCACGCGTCCACTGCTGTCCGGGAGGAAGCGGCGTGTGAATGACGTTCTGCTCGGCAATGCGGATTTTGTTATCCAGCAATTGAGTGATAATCGCGACATGGCCGGTGTCTTTAAATTCTCCGCCTTTCTGCCAGATCAGCAGCGCCCCGGCGACCGGTGCGCGAGGCGACCCGTTAGGAAACGCCTGTAGCGGCAGAATGTTGTCGTTCACCACTTCGCGCAGGAAACGCAACGAGAAAATCTCCCACGCCATGCCGACATCGGTGAACACCGCACCATAATTCAGGAAGAGGAAACGACGCGCGAATTCGACGCACTGCCATTTGTGGCCCATGTATTCGTTGTCGATGTAGCTGCGAAACGCGGCGTCATCGTCATAGTCCCGCGGGTCGAGGGAGCTGTAATCTGAAGAGTAGATCGCTACACCACCGGGGGCATAGCCCAATAATGTCCCGAACGGGGCATCCTGACTGGTCGTTCCTTTGCTCATGCACCTTACCTCAAAACTATACAGCTGGGCAGCTTCTGCTTGCCTGCCCTACACCGCCGACCATCATACACCTCAACGCAGCGGGTGCGTGCGCAACAACGAAAAATAGACAGGTGTAAATGTGCCGATCTGTTAAAGGTACGGATGGCGACCTGCTACACTGCTTCAACACAACCACTCAGAAGGCAGATCAACATGTCAGATAACACTTATCAGCCCGCGAAAGTCTGGACGTGGGAAAAATCCAATGGCGGTGCGTTCGCCAACATCAACCGTCCTGTCTCCGGTCCGACGCACGACAAAACGCTGCCGGTCGGTAAACATCCGCTTCAGCTCTATTCGCTGGGTACGCCGAACGGCCAGAAAGTCACCATCATGCTGGAAGAACTGCTGGCACAGGGAGTGAGCGGTGCGGAATATGATGCCTGGCTGATTCGCATTGGCGAAGGGGATCAGTTCTCCAGCGGCTTTGTGGAGGTGAATCCCAACTCGAAGATCCCGGCATTGCGCGATCATTCGCAAAATCCACCGGTGCGTGTGTTTGAGTCGGGCTCGATCCTGCTGTATCTGGCAGAAAAATATGGTTATTTCCTGCCACAGGATTTAGCAAAACGTACAGAGACATTGAACTGGCTGTTCTGGCTGCAGGGTGCAGCGCCCTTCCTCGGCGGTGGTTTCGGTCATTTCTACCACTACGCGCCGGTGAAGATTGAGTACGCGATCAACCGCTTTACGATGGAAGCCAAACGCCTGCTGGACGTGCTGGATAAACAGCTGGCGAATAACGCTTACGTGGCAGGCGATGAGTACACCATTGCCGATATGGCTATCTGGCCGTGGTTTGGCAACGTGGTGCTGGGCAATGTGTACGATGCGGCAGAATTCCTTGATGCGGGCAACTATAAAAATGTGCAGCGTTGGGCAAAAGAGATAGCGGAACGTCCGGCAGTTAAACGCGGGCGAATCGTGAACCGGACCAACGGACCGTTGAATGAGCAGCTTCATGAACGTCATGATGCCAGCGATTTCGAGACCAATACCGAAGATAAGCGTCAGAATTAACGCAAAAAAATGCCGGACAGAACCTATCCGGCATTCACTCTTATGCGCTGGTGACGTCGTACTCCATACGGCGTAGCGCATCCAGCGTGGCTTTGGCTTCTTCTTCATCGATGATGCTCATGGCAAACCCCACATGCACTAACACCCACTGCCCGACCAGTTCCGCAGGACTGCCTTCACAAATCAGCGCAATATTCACATCACGCTTGATGCCGCACACTTCCACCTGCGCAAGCTGGTGAATATCTTCACCGACGGCCAGAACCTGGCCTGGAACGCCTATACACATGTCTGACTCCGCCCCATGTCACATCATGGGTTATTCAACTTCAATACTTTTCACTTTCAGCGAATCGCCGGTATCAACACGCAGTCGGTCGCCATGACAACGCGGACATTGCGCATCGTGTTGGGTGATTTCAACCGCCTGACTGCAATCCCAGCACCATGCCTGCGCCGGTTTGTAATCGATGTGCAATTCACAGCCTTGCGCCACCGTCCCCTGGCAGACAATATCAAAACTAAAACGTACCGCGCTCTCTTCAACACAGGACAGCGCGCCAATCTCCAGCCACACGCCGGTGACGCGCTTTACGCCATGCTGTTCAGCCTGCTGTTGAATGATTTCAACCGCACTCTGGCAAAGAGACAGCTCATGCATTCTGCAAACCCCGACGCCCGAACAGCAGCGCGCGACGGCTTGTCTGCGGCGCATCCGGATCGCTGACCGGCAGCGACAACAGCATGCGCGCGCAGTCATCAGCCAGACGTACGCCCTCTTCAGACGACATACTGTGATTGAGCGGCGACATCAGCGAGCAGGAGAGGTATTGCGATACACCATCCAGTTCGCCCACCGTGAATGTCATCGTGCCATACGGCAGACGCAACCCAAGCTTTTCACTGACTTTACGCACTGGCCAGAGCTGGTCTGGTCCGGGGAAAATCAGTGCACTCAGCATCCACGGCGTAATCACACATCCCGTCCACTGCCCTTCAAACAATGTAAAGTCAGAGACATACACTGGCATATCAGGATGCAGAAAGGACAGATCGTGCATTGAACGCTGCGCAATCGCTTCAAACGCAGCCTGAACCTGTGCTTTCGGAGCAGTCTGGAACCCGGAAATCTCCTCAGACATGCGTCGCCTCCCGTGGGATCGCTTCAACGCCCGACTCACGCAGCGCAGCCAGAACCTGCGCAAGCGCAGGTTCAATCATCGCTTCAACCGTTAGCGTTAAACCAATATTCGGCTCCAGCGATTCCGGAATGACGCCAATGAGCGTCAATTTTTTCGGAAACTCGCCGGTAAAGCGAAGGGCCGACAGAACGTCGGCCAGGCCCAATTGATGCGGGGAGATTTTGTTGGTAAACAGCGCCGGCACTTCATCATCCCGCAGGACCATGATCGTACCCGGGGTGTTTTTTCTCGAGACAATGGCGTCCGCGATGATCAGATGATCCCGGTTCGCCATGTCGCCGAGCAACTCCATACCCGCCGTACCGCCATCGAGGATTTCAACGAAATCCGGCAATTCATATCGCTGCTCTAAGGCTTCAACGATACGAACGCCGATGGCTTCATCGGTCAGCAAAATATTGCCGACCCCTAAGACTAAAATCCGCATTACAGAACCTTCACAGAGACAACTTCGTTCCCGTCAGCGTCAACAACGTGTACCGCACACGCCATACAAGGATCGAAGGAGTGAATAGTACGTACTACTTCAAGCGGTTTTTCCGGATCGGCAATCGGCGTACCTACCAGCGACTGTTCGTACGGACCGACGTCATCGTTGAAGTTACGCGGGCCGGAGTTCCAGGTTGACGGTACAACCGCCTGATAGTTACTGATGATACCGTCTTTAATCACCATCCAGTGAGAAAGCATCCCGCGCGGTGCCTCAAGGAAGCCCACACCTTTAAATTCGCCTGTCGCCGGAATATTCGGTTTCACAAACGTGGTGTGGTCGCCCTTGCCAATATTGGCGATCAGCGCACTGTACTGATTCTGCAGGATACCCTGTAGTTCACAGCAGTGAACGGTACGACCAATAATACGCCCCAGCGTAGAGTGCAACTGCGCCACTTCCAGCGTTTTGCCCGTCAGCTTCTGATAAATCGCGATGATTTCATTCAGTTTCGCTTTCGTGGCCTCACGTCCGGACGCCAGTTTAACCAGCATATTCGCCAGCGGCCCCACTTCGACGGTTTTACCGTAGAAGGTCGGGGATTTCACCCATGAATATTTGCCATCATCCGACCAGCCGTTATATTCCGGAATGGTCGTCCCTTCCCACGGTGCCTGCGGAGCTTCGTCTTTATACCAGGCATGTTTGGCGCTCTCCTGGATCCCTTTGATCAGGTACTCGTCGGAGTGAGAGGAGATCGGACGATAGCTCGCCAGATCGGCATTCTCAATATAACCGCCAGGGAACAGGAAGCTGCCGTTTTTACCGTCGGTCGGGAATTCCGGTGCAGCCAGATAGTTAACCGCCCCCTTACCGCGCTCCAGCCATTCTGGATAGAACGCGGCGATAACCGCAGTATCGACCTTGTACACCTGTTCAACAAAGTCGCTCAGCTTGTCGATGAAAGACTTGATGTACATCAGGCGTTCCAGGTTCAGTACGCCCAGGCCGTCGAGGTTGATCGGGTTGGCAACGCCCCCCACCGCCAGGTTCTGGATGTGCGGCGTTTTACCGCCCAGCAGTGCCACCACGCGGTTAGCATCACGCTGGCATTCCAGCGCCTGCAGATAGTGAGCTACCGCAATCAGGTTCACTTCCGGCGGCAGTTTCATCGCCGGATGTCCCCAGTAACCGTTGGCGAAAATCCCCAACTGGCCGCTGGCGACCAGGTCTTTGATCTTGTTCTGAACTTTCGTGAACTCTTCCGCGCTGTTCAGATGCCAGGTCGACACGCCGTTCAGCATCGCTGACGCTTTTGCCGGATCGGCTTTCAGCGCCGAGGTAATATCCACCCAGTCCAGCGCCGAAAGCTGATAGAAGTGAACGATATGGTCATGAGTGGTATGCGCTGAAAGAATGATGTTACGGATGTATTGTGCGTTAACCGGAACGTCAATGTTCAGCGCGCTTTCTGCCGCACGAACCGAGGAGATCGCGTGCGTAGTCGTACAAACGCCGCAAATACGTTGCACAATCATCCACGCATCACGCGGATCGCGATTTTTCACGATCTCTTCCATGCCGCGCCACATGGTACCGGAGGCCCATGCTTTTGATACAACGCCGTTTTCGATTTCGCAATCGATACGTAAGTGCCCCTCAATACGGGTTACGGGATCAATAGTAATTCTCTGGCTCATGCTTTGCTCGCCTCATGACGATTGTGATCGTTTTGTTTTAAAGGAGGAAGTATCGGCAGTAGACGAATGAGTACGATGTAAGCGCAAATCTCAATAGCCACAAAACCAATAGAAATCAACAGTTCTTCCCAGGTTGGGAAGTAGTGGTAACCGCCGCCTGGATTAAATGCCACCAGCGAATAGGACAGACGCCATGTCGCGCAACCCAGCAGCGCGCTGAGCGCAGACAGGTACAACATGCGTGAATCATTACGCCATTTAGCAACGCGCAGGACGACCAGCGGGAAGACCATCAGCACGACTTCAAGCCAGAACATTGCTGAGTAGAAATCGCCTGCAAAGGCATACGACAGCTTGCCCCGGTAAACCAGCTCACCAAAGCGCAGCACGACAAAAATCGCCAACATCACGCTGATGGTGTTCGTCAACTTGATGAACAGGTTCTTCTCATCCGGGCCTTTTCCTCTCAGGCCAGCCTGAACCAGAGAGCCTTCGAAGATGACGATCGAGAAGCCCATAATAAAGGCGGTCAATACCGAGAACAGCGGCAGCATTTCATAGCTTTGCCACAGCGGATGCACCTTGTAGCCTGCCGAGATCATCAGCGAGCCCATTGAGGACTGGTGCATGGTCGGCAACAGCGCTCCGAGAGCGATGATGAAGAACATCAGCTTATTCAGGCGTTTCAGCGACACCTTCCAGCCCAGACGTTCAAACAACGCAGGGGCAAATTCCAGCGCCATCACCCCAATGTAGATGGTCATACAGACCGCCGTCTCGAACAGAACCGAGTTCACGTTGAAGTGACCCGGAATGTAGAAGTACGGCAGGTTCCAGTAACGACCCACATCAATGGTAATCGACAAGCCACCCAGAGAATAACCAAACAGACTCGCCAGCAGCGCCGGACGCACCAGCGGATGGTATTGTCCCCGGTTGAAGACATACACCGCCCATGCCAGCGCCCAACCGCCACAGGCAAAGCCGGTGCCGATTAACAGGTCAAAGGCAATCCAGACGCCCCATGGGAAACCGCCGTTCAGATCGGAGACAGACCCCAATCCAAATACCAGACGCTTCACGATCAGGAGCATACAGAGGATGATTAACGGCCCGAAGATGATGACCGGTTTGCTGATAATTTTGCCGCCCAGCGGTTTAGGATCATGACTCATGATCGTCTCCTCCGTCGTGATGGTCGTTTTTGGTATTACGACGAACCAGCACGGTCAAGCCCGCCAGCACGGCCAGTGGTAGCATCATGCCTTTATACAGGGTGTGTTGAACATGTTCGGAACGCGCGCCGGTTGAAATCTCATCCAGCTTCGGCAGATCCAGATTCTCGTAAGGCACCCCGGTCAGTACCAGCACCTGAGTCCCACCGCCCTCTTTTTCACCGTAAAGATGTGGATAGTACTTCGGCACAGTATGCACGTAGGTATCGCCCGTTTTCAGGGTTTGACGCGGATAGTGGTATTCGCTGCCAGGCTTCAGCGCCAGACGCTTTTGCGCCTCGGCCATCAACTCTTCACGGGTACCAAAAATGACCGCACCGGCAGGACAAACCTCAACACAGCCCGGCAAGCCGCCCTTATCGAGACGCTCAACGCCTTTCTGGTTACACAATTCACATTTGTGAAGCGCACCAAACGGGTTGTTGTAGTCATACTTCGGCACGTTGTACGGACAGGCAACCATGCAGTAACGGCAGCCGGTACAAACGTCTTTGTTGTAATGAACGATGCCGGTTTTCGGATCTTTTTTCAGTGCGGAAACCGGGCAGACGGAAACGCAGTTGGGATCGACGCAGTGCATACATTGTTTCTTGATGTATGCATAGCCGTTCTCTTCCTGATCTTTATTCACGCCTGTACCGCTACGCCACACCTGAATGATGTTATTGGTGTACGGCGACAGTTTGTCGTTGTTCGACCAGGTCTGCTCCCCTTCCGGGTTACGCGCCGGGAAGTTGATATCCTGACACTTGGTCACACAGGCCTGACAGCCCACGCACAGCGTCGAGTCATACAACATACCCAGAGAACCGGGGATGGGCGGGCGATTTTCTGCAGCCGCGTGGCTGATAGACGGCGCAGCGCCTAACAGCAACGCCCCGCCGGAGGCTGCTTTGATAAAGTTACGTCTGTTCACGGTTATTCTCCCCGTGAGTCAGCGTTATCTTTCTTTTGCTGACGCCCCAGTTCACGTACCGCCATCACGCTGACGCCGGCTACCAGACCGACAACGCCGCCAAGCAACCCAATAGCGCCGGCAGAAATGTTGCCGCCCTCTTTCATGTTCACATCAGGTTTTTCGGAACGAGGTGTCTGATTTTCCACGTGAGCAAGTTGGTGAATGCCCTTATAGAAACCAACGCCTTCTTCGTTGCAGCCGTAGCATGGGTGACCAATCGCCACCGGCCAGACGCCGCCAACGTCGCAGAATTGCAGTGTGGAGCAGTTGCCCCAGGTCTCAGGCCCTTTACAGCCGAGGTGGTAGAGGCACCAGCCTTCGCGGTGACCTTCATCGCCGAACTCTTTCGCAAAGCGACCCGCATCGAAGTGCGGACGACGTTCGCAGTGCTCGTGAATCAGGCGGCCATAGGCGAAGGTCGGACGGTTTTTCGCATCCAGCTTCGGTGGCTTGCCCCAGGTGATGATATGGGCGACGGTCGCCAGGAAGTTATGCGGGTTCGGCGGACAGCCCGGAATGTTGATGATGGTTTTACCCGGCAGAACTTCCTGCAGGCCAACCGCACCGGTCGGGTTCACGCCAGCAGCGGCGACGCCGCCCCATGCAGCGCAGGAACCGATAGCGATAATTGCCGCCGCGCCTTCTGCCGCTTTGCGGATATGATCCACAATGGGCTCACCGGCAACCATGCAGTAAATACCGTTATCTTTTAGCGGGATGGAACCATCAACGACCAACACATACTGCCCTTTGTATTTCTCGAGCGCATTGTGTTTGTTCTCTTCAACCTGGTGGCCGAAGGCGGCGGAAAGCACCTCATGGTATTCCAGAGAGATGGTCTCCAGGACAAGGTTTTCTACCGTAGGGTGGGTCGCGCGAAGCAGGGATTCGGTACAGCCCGTGCATTCCTGAGCACCAATCCAGACAACCGGCGGGCGCTGCGGACGGGATACCGACTCAGCCATTTCGGCGGCGGCTTTGCTGCTGAGCCCCATTGTGGCGGCGAGTGCTGCACAAAGCTTCATGAAATCACGGCGGTTGACGCCATGGGAATTGATGAGAGTGTTATCTCCAGTCATTTTATAGTTATTCCGTTACGAAGACCTGGCTCTTATTTTGCATCAATCGCAAAACCGTAACTGCGATCGGTGCGCCATTTACCACACTTTTGTTATGGTTATGTAGTCTATGATACTGCGAGGGGATACTAAAACGAAGGGAATAGCCGGTAGTGTAATTAATTAAAGCAAGATAATACCCCCTTTGGATCAACCTTCGAGTCGATAGCCGGCCATAAAAAAACGAATCGTGATGCTGGACTGATTTTCCCGAAAGAAATCCATCACCATTTCTTTATCTAACCCATAGCGACGCGTCAGGATCCCCGCTTCCCAGGCGCTGAGTTGCCTGTCGCCGGTTTTTTCAAACATGCGATGCGAGAATCCTAGTACGAAGCCACGTTTATAATCCGAACAAAATTTCGCTACGTTTCGGGCGCTGTCAGCCTGCGTGGCGTTTAATCCGGCCATCAGACCCTTGCCAAAATGATTATTCATGACCTCTCCTCAATCGCTATACAATAAATTATATAGCGATATTTTAAGCAAAGGCCAGAGGGTTCAGCGACTTTTTACTGGGCCTTAGAATGCCACCCATTCATCGCCTGCCGCTGTGGGAGTCGGGCGTCGCTGCCCGGCGGGAGCGGCACCTTTTCCGGGGAGACTGGGGGCGTCATTTTGCGATAACCGGAACTGTTGCACAGAACGTTGTAAATCTTCCGTTTGTCTCTCCAGCGCCGCAGCCGCGGCGGAAACCTGCTCCACCAGCGCGGCGTTTTGCTGCGTAACGCCATCCATCTGAGTAATCGCAACGCCCACCTGCGAAATCCCTTTGCTCTGTTCTTCAGACGCCGAGGCAATTTGTTTCATGATGGTGTTCACTTCCGTCACGCCACGCAGGAGCGCCTCCATCGTTGAGCCGGTATCCTTCACCAGCGTCGCGCCGTGGTCGACGCGGCGCACGGATTCGGCAATCAGTGTTTCAATCTCTTTTGCCGCGTTTGCACTGCGGCTTGCCAGATTACGCACTTCACCTGCGACGACGGCAAATCCACGCCCTTGCTCACCCGCACGCGCCGCTTCGACCGCAGCGTTCAATGCAAGAATGTTGGTCTGGAAGGCAATGCTATTGATGACGGTCGTAATTTCCGCAATCTGCTTCGAGCTGGCGGAAATTCCGTCCATGGTCTCGACCACTTCGGACACCAGCGAACCGCCTTTTCCTGCCGTGCGTGATGCCGCATCAGCCAGAAGACTTGCCTGACGGGCGTTATCCGCATTCAGTTTCACCGTTGCGGTGAGCTGCTCCATGCTGGCAGCCGTCTCTTCCAGCGCCGCAGCCTGCTCTTCCGTTCGCGATGAAAGATCGTTGTTGCCGCTGGAGATTTCAGTGGCGCCGCGCCAGATATTATCGCTGCCAGAACGGATAGTATTCACGGCGTCGCGCAGACTGTCCTGCATCGCCCGTAATAAAGGCACTAATTGGCCGACGCAGTTGCGGCCAATATCGTCAATCGGCTGACTGAGATCGCCCTGAGCAATCTGGCGAAACTGTTGGCGGATCCGCGCCAGCGGTTTCACCAGCATGGTCACCAGATAGCGATCGGTGAAGAAGAGAATTGCAATGCCCAGGATCACCGCGCCAATGATTAGGGTACGGATGATCGACGTTTTGCCATCTACCATGACGCGGGTTTGATCGAGCATCACACCTGCGGCCTTATTAAAGCGTTCTGCACTGGCACCAAACGCCCGGCTCAACGCAGGCGTCACATTATTCGCCTGCTCACTCCATGCACTCTGCGTGCCCTGCTGCGCCAGTTGCATTTGCGGCGTGACGCCTTTATCGAGCAGATCCTGCCAGCTCGCCAGCACCGCAGCGGCAACCTCAGGATCCATCGGCCCTGGCGAGAGCGTTTTCATTTCATGCAACTTTTTGCTCATGTTATCCAGCGCCTGCTGCACGGGAGCGAAATCCGGCGTGCCGCCGCTGGCTTTCAACTCCATCGCACGACTGAGGCGGGTAACAAAGCGGAAATATTGATCGTTGCCCTGGCTGAGCACCGTCATCTGGCGAACAAGATGGCGATCGACTTCGTTGCCTTCTGACACTTTTGACAGCGCGTGAACGCTATATAATCCCACTCCTGACCAGAGAAGACAAAAGACGCCCAGTATTGTCAGCATGACAAGACGAATGGTGAAGTTTTGCAAAAGTCGCATAGATATATCCTTGCCATATTAAAGGGATTCGCCATCTGGCGAGACTCACCTTCGTTATCGGCAAAGAGTGAAGAATATATACTTACTTTTAGTTTTTTTACTCTCGCAAACAATATCCCTAGGCGCTGTATACATATAAAAGATAATGAAAAATGCCATCAGTATTAATCAATCGTTTATTTTCCTTTTTTTTATCATAAATATTTATCAAACCATCCCAACGTTCGTTTCCATGCTAATTCGGCGGCAGCCTCGTCATATCGCGGTGTGGAATCATTATGAAATCCGTGGTTTACACCGGGATAGATCCAGGCTTCATAGACCTTATTGTTGGCCTTCAGCGCGGCTTCATAGGCGGGCCAGCCTTCATTGATATTTTTATCCAGCGCCGCGTAGTGCAGTAGGATCGGCGCTTTTATCTTCGGCACATCCGCAGCGGCAGGCTGGCGACCATAAAACGGCACCGCACACGCCAGTTCAGGATAGGCCACGGCAGCGGCATTTGAGACGCCACCGCCGTAACAAAATCCGGTGATCCCCACTTTCCCGCTGGCGTCCGGGTGTTGCTTCATAAACTCGACGGCAGCGAAAAAGTCATTCATCAGCTTTGTCGGATCCACTTTCTGCTGCAAGACCTTCCCTTCTTCATCGTTTCCTGGATAGCCACCTACCGAGCTTAAACCGTCGGGTGCCAGCGCAATGTAGCCCGCTTTTGCTACCCGCCTTGCAACATCTTCAATATAAGGATTCAGCCCCCGGTTCTCATGTACCACCACCACGGCGGATACCTTGCCCGTTGTGTTGACCGGCTTCACCAGATAGCCGCGCACGCTGCCATGACCGTTTGGTGACGGATAATGAATATATTCAGGCAATATATCGGGATCGGTAAATTTCACCTGTTCCGCCAGCGCGTAGTTGGGCTTGAGCATATTGAAGAGCGCCAGCGCCGTCACCCCGCCAACGGCGTACTTTGCCGCAAGATTGAGGAACTCCCGTTTTGAGATTTTCCCGTGGGCGTAGTAGTCATAATAATCGAGTAATTCTTGCGGAAAATCTTTTGCTGTCAGACGCGTCATCGCATATCTCCGGGATTTGTGATTCTATAAGCATAGAATGAAAACGCTGTTTCGAAAATTCATCACAAGAAAGGAGACATCATGTCCTGGAACGCCTCCCCTGACCGCTATGAGAATATGCAGTACCGCTACTGCGGTAACAGCGGCCTCCAACTGCCTGCGCTATCGCTCGGTCTGTGGCACAACTTCGGTCACGTACAAGCCCTCGACTCGCAGCGCGCACTGTTGCGAAAAGCCTTTGATTTAGGCATTACTCACTTTGATTTAGCCAATAACTATGGGCCGCCTCCGGGCAGCGCCGAAGAAAATTTCGGGCGTCTGCTGCGCGAAGACTTTGCCCAGTATCGTGATGAACTGATTATTTCGACCAAAGCCGGTTACGACATGTGGCCAGGTCCTTATGGTTCCGGCGGCTCGCGTAAATACCTGCTCGCCAGTCTCGATCAGAGCCTGAAACGGATGGGCCTGGATTACGTCGATATTTTCTATTCTCATCGCGTGGACGAAAACACGCCGATGGAAGAGACGGCGTCTGCGCTGGCACACGCTGTGCAAAGTGGGAAAGCGCTGTATGTTGGTATTTCGTCATACTCGCCGGAGCGGACACAAAAAATGGCTGAGCTTTTGCGCGAATGGAAGATCCCGCTGCTGATCCATCAGCCCTCTTATAACCTGCTGAACCGCTGGGTGGATAAAAGCGGTTTGCTGGATACGCTGAAAGCCAATGGCGTGGGCTGCATCGCCTTTACGCCACTGGCGCAGGGATTGCTCACCGGGAAGTATTTGAACGGCATTCCGGACGGTTCACGTATGCAGCGCGAAGGGAAGAAAGTGCGCGGTCTGACTGAGAATATGCTGACGGAAGCTAACCTCAGCAGTCTGCGTCTGCTTAATAAGATGGCGCAACAGCGCGGTCAGTCAATGGCGCAAATGGCGCTTAGCTGGCTGCTGAAAGACGATCGCGTCACTTCCGTGCTGATTGGCGCAAGCCGCCCGGAGCAACTGGAAGAAAACGTTCAGGCGTTGAAAAATTTGTCGTTCACCACAGAAGAATTGACGCAGATTGATAAGCATGTCGCTGACGGCCAACTGAACCTCTGGCAGGCATCGTCCGATAAGTAACGTTCAGCGCCGGGTAGCGTTAAGGGCTGCCCGGCCTGTTCTGTCAGTGCTTATGGCGGTTTAACCGGTCGAGGCAGCCCATCAAAAACGCCGACAAGACGAAAGTGAGATGGATAATGACGTACCACATCAGCTTGTTATCCGGCACGTTTTTCGCATCCATAAATACACGCAACAGATGAATGGAAGAGATAGCAACAATCGAGGCCGCAACTTTGTTTTTCAGTGAGGTCGCATCCATCTTCCCCAGCCAGTTCAGTTTTTCCCGTCCCTCAGCGATATCGAGTTGCGAGACGAAATTCTCATAGCCGGAAAACATCACCATTACCAGCAGTCCCCCGACCAGCGTCATATCCACCAGGGACAGCAGCACCAGAATCAGGTCAGCTTCTGCCATCGAAAAGACATTGGGCAGAACATGAAAAATTTCCTGAAAGAATTTTAGCGCCAGCGCAACCAACGCCAGCGACAAACCAAAGTAGACCGGGGCCAGCAGCCAGCGAGACGCATACATAACGTTTTCGAGAAAGCGTTCCATAAATTCCTGTGATGTTGCAAAAACCGGGCGACAGTATATCCCAATTGCGCAACATCAGATCAACATCCTCCTTAAACTTCGTCGGGATTGATCCACGGGCGCTGATACTCGGGCCACACCAGCGCCACCAGCGATGGATACGCCTCGACGCTAAACTCCCGGAAGCACTGGCGTAAGTTCAGCACATCAAGATCGGAATGGGGAACTTTTTCGCCGTTGAGACAGCGTTTTTTTATCGTGTCGTAGTATTTATACACCGCTGAATTGAGATCGCTGCAGCGTCGCTGGGCGTCAAACAGTCCTGGCGTGTCATTCAATTGCGCCATCGTCATGCGTTTTATTGTTGCGTGAAGGAAATCAATATATTCGTGATTGACGCGCCAGTACCATACCGGTGTAATAGCATTCATCAGCGCGGAGAAATGGTCCTCCCCCTCTTCTTTAGTCAGCGGTATTGATTGAGTCTCAGAGGTCAGTTCTTCAGCGTTGTGCGGTTTATTAAACTCGCGCATTAATAAAAGCACGCCGCCGGTCAACAATAGCAAGGTAATGACAGAATAAAAAATACTGTTCATAGAATGACTCCATTTTTTTTGATTCTAAAATTACCCCATGTTATTGTCAACGCGACCTGCCAAATAAAAATAACTATACATTTGATATTAAAGGATATTGTGACATGCTGCCTGAGCACCTTGTCCCACCGCGTTTTCATCTGTCAGCGTCAGGTCAGACGGAAGAAACAGTAGAAAATAATGATAATTTTACTCAGGGAAAAACAACCCTCAGTGATTATGAGGCCGATATCTTAATTAGCACAACCGCCACCGGGCAATCTAAAAATATCCTACTCGAAGAACGTGACCGTCATTTTAAAGAACGTCTTGAGCGAGTAGCGAAAATTGAGACTTTCGCTCGGGTTATTAATGCGTTACAGGCTGAAGGCGATATCGATGCCCAGACCTTAAGTAAAATAATCACTGAAATGACCACGCATATAAATGAAAACGGCAACGAAATTTGGCTTAACTTAATTACCCGGGAGAAAGACTCACCCCTTTTCTATTCTCTGGACGACGAACAATGATTAAAGATGTTGAAGATAACAATGTCTATTTGGCTTTAGATGAGAATAAAAGCGATCAATTTATCTTAAAGCAGAATCTTGCCGCACTCATCGCCAATAAAAATGCGGTCCTCGAAAGCGTGGCGCAAGAAGTGACTTCTATTCCTGCGGCGCTGGTTCGTCTGAAATGGCAAAACCGGCGGGAAATATACGCGCTTCAGGTGAAGGAAGAGATTTATGGCGCGGCGATCAACGCCATTATCAAACAGAACCCGGCGCTGGGTGACAAAATCATGGCGCGACTGGAGAGCACCTGGCAGCATTTGCTGGCTCGTGAGACCGCCACGCTGCGACTGACGCGCAAACTGGCCGAAGGAAACACCCGCACGATTACCATCACTACCGTTGCGCTCAATGAACGTCAGGTGCAAACCCGGCGCGATGGGCAATAAAAAAGCCGGGTAGCGATAACGCCGTACCCGGCCTTTCTTTCATTGTGCCCATGGCGACAACGATTATTTCGCTTTCGCGACCTCTTCGCCGACCAGACCGATCTTCAGATAACCAGCCTGATGCAGCGTGTCCATCACCTTCATCAGGGTTTCATAGTCGACGGTTTTATCCGCACGGAAGAAGATCGTGGTGTCTTTCTTCCCTTCGGTCAGCGCGTTCAGTTCTGCCACCATGGTCTCGTCCGTCACCGGATCGTTACCAATGAACATGCTGTTGTCCGCTTTGACCGACAGATAAACCGGTTTTTCCGGACGCGGTTGCGGCGTACTGGAGGACGCGGGCAGATTGACCTTCACATCCACTGTCGCCAGCGGCGCAGCCACCATAAAGATGATCAGCAGTACCAGCATAACGTCGATAAACGGCGTCACGTTGATTTCATGCATTTCACCGTTATCGTCCAGATTTTCATTAAGACGCATTGCCATGAAACATTACCCTACACGTAATTTCTGCGCGGTACGCACCGGACGGGCAGATGCGCTTGCATCCAGATCCAGGTCGCGGCTTTGCAGTAACAGCACCTGTGCCGCTACATCGCCCAGCATCGCTTTAAGACCGCCAATCTGACGGGCAAAGATGTTATAGATAACCACCGCAGGAATGGCCGCAACCAAACCGATGGCTGTCGCCAACAGCGCTTCAGCAATACCGGGGGCGACGACGGCGAGGTTAGTGGTCTGCGTTTGTGCAATCCCGATGAAACTGTTCATGATACCCCAGACCGTACCGAAGAGACCGACAAATGGCGAAATCGCCCCGATGGTCGCCAGGTAGCCATTTCCGCGCCCCATCTGACGTCCCGCTGCCGCAACGCGACGCTCCAGACGAAAACCGGTACGCTCTTTAATGCCTTCGTTGTCTTCACTGCCCTGAGACAGTTCCAGTTCGTTCTGCGCTTCATTGAGCAATTGGGTGCTTAAGCTTTTGGCGCCAAAGTTTGCTGCGATATCGCTTGCCTGATCCAGAGAGCGGGCGTCCGCCAACAGCTGCTGTTCGCGTTTAAGCCGACGCTTCAGGGAGAAGAACTCAACGCTCTTACTGAAGAAGATAGCCCAGGTGACCACTGACGCCAGAATCAGACCAATCATCACGCACTTAACCACGATATCGGCGTGCTGATACATACCCCAGACGGAAAGATCCGTCTGCATCAAATTATTACCCACTCTGTATCTCCAGGACGCAAATCACAAATTCTGAGCGTAATAATATCAAAACGACGTCGAATTGATAGTCGTTCTCATTACTATTTACATAGTGCCGCACCTTTGGTTTCTTTTCCTTGCGCTTACGCAGTAAAACGTCACGGGAGGCGATTTTGATAAAATATTGTGCTTTATCCCGTTCCTGGGGATGCGCATTTTTCCATTCGTGATAGTTTAGACGTCCAGACGTATAAAAACAGGAAACCCAACATGGCAGATAAACAACTGGACACCCGACTGGTCGGCGCAGGGCGCAGTAAAAAATACACGCTGGGCTCAGTGAATAGTGTGATTCAGCGCGCTTCTTCGCTGGTTTTTGAAACGGTCGAAGCCAAAAAGCACGCCACCCGCAACCGCGCCAACGGCGAACTTTTTTACGGGCGCCGCGGCACATTAACCCATTTCTCGCTGCAGGAAGCGATGTGTGAACTCGAAGGCGGCGCTGGCTGTGCGCTCTTCCCCTGCGGCGCGGCGGCCGTCGCCAATACGATTCTGGCTTTTGTCGAACAGGGCGATCACGTGCTGATGACCAATACGGCCTATGAGCCGAGCCAGGATTTCTGCACCAAAATCCTCGGCAAACTGGGTGTGACCACTGGCTGGTTCGATCCGCTGATTGGCGCTGACATAGTTAAGCATCTTCAGCCCAACACCAAAGTCGTTTTCCTCGAGTCTCCGGGTTCCGTGACCATGGAAGTCCACGACGTCCCGGCAATTGTCGCCGCTGTCAGACGCGTTGTGCCGGACGCCATCATTATGATCGATAACACCTGGGCGGCGGGCATATTGTTTAAAGCCCTCGACTTCGGCGTTGATATTTCGATTCAGGCCGGGACCAAGTACCTGATTGGTCACTCGGATGCCATGGTCGGCACCGCCGTTTCGAACGCCCGCTGTTGGGATCAACTGCGCGAGAATGCCTATTTGATGGGACAAATGGTCGATGCCGATACGGCCTATATGACCAGCCGCGGGCTGCGCACCCTGGGCGTGCGTCTGCGCCAGCATCATGAAAGCAGTCTGAAAATTGCCGAATGGCTGGCAGCCCATCCGCAGGTCGCGCGGGTCAATCATCCGGCGTTACCAGGCAGTAAAGGACACGAATTCTGGAAACGTGACTTTACGGGGAGCAGCGGCTTGTTCTCGTTTGTGCTGAATAAAAAGCTCAATAATGACGAGCTGTCCGCTTATCTGGATCACTTCAGCCTCTTCAGCATGGCCTATTCGTGGGGCGGTTTTGAGTCGCTGATTCTGGCCAATCAGCCTGAACAGATTGCAGAAATTCGCCCGGAAGGGGGTGTGGATTTCAGCGGCACACTGATTCGTCTCCACATTGGTTTAGAGAATGTTGACGATCTGATTGCAGATTTAGCCGCCGGATTTTCCCGCCTCGTGTAAAATTGACGCCAATGGACATCTATGCAGACACGTCGAACGAAATTGTCTGCATTTGTTGCGCCCGGGATCAAGTCATCCGGGTCCGTTCAGGAGTACAATAGGATTATTAAGGCGTAAACGCTGTTCCACAGGAAAGTCCATGGCTGTCATTCAAGATATTATCGCTGCGCTCTGGCAACATGATTTTGCCGCGCTGGCGGACCCACATGTTGTTAGCGTCGTCTACTTTGTGATGTTCGCCACGCTGTTTTTAGAAAATGGCCTGTTACCGGCCTCATTTTTGCCCGGCGATAGTCTGCTGCTCTTAGCGGGCGCATTGGTCGCGCAAGGCGTCATGAGCTTTGTTCCTACCCTGCTGATCCTGACGACAGCGGCCAGCCTCGGCTGTTGGCTCAGTTATATTCAGGGACGCTGGCTGGGCAATACGCAAACGGTAAAAGGCTGGCTGGCGCAACTTCCGGCGAAATACCACCAGCGCGCGACCTGCATGTTTGACCGTCACGGTCTGCTGGCGCTGTTGGCAGGCCGTTTTCTGGCGTTCGTGCGCACGCTACTGCCAACCATGGCGGGGATTTCCGGGCTCTCTAACCGTCGCTTCCAGTTTTTCAACTGGCTGAGCGGGCTGCTGTGGGTCGGCGTGGTCACCAGCTTTGGCTACGCACTTAGCATGATCCCGTTTGTGAAGCGCCATGAAGATCAGGTCATGACCTTCCTGATGATCCTGCCCATTTTTCTGCTGGCGGCGGGGTTGATCGGCACGGTGGTGGTAGTGATTAAGAAGAAATACTGCAGCGCCTGACCTGAATCCAGCCGGATGACACGTCGTTCATCCGGCTGACTCACAATAACGTTAACTCCCCTGCATAGTGCGGATCCGCGCCGCATCTTCCCCTGGCGTCACCCCGAAATAGCGCTTAAATTCACGACTAAACTGCGACGCGCTTTCATAACCCACCCGCATTGCCGCCGCGCTGGCCTTCATGCCGTCGTGAATTATCATCATCCGCGCTTTATGTAACCGATAGGTTTTCAGATACTGCAACGGCGATGTGCTGGTCACTGACTTAAAATTATGATGGAACGCAGAAACGCTCATATTGGCTTCGGCCGCCAGTTGCTCGACGTTGAGGTTTTCGGTGTACTTATTTTCAATGCGTTTGAGCACACGGCTAATCAGGCTGAAATGGGTCTGGCGACTCACCAGCGCCAGCAGCGCGCCGCCGCGTGGCCCGGTCAGAACGTGATAGAGGATTTCACGGATAATCTGTTTACCGAGGATCCGTGCGTCCAGCGGTCGCTCCATGACGTCGAGCAGACGTTCCGCCGCGCAGAGGATCTCTTCTGAGAGCGTGGCGGAGTTGATCCCACTTGCCGCCATCGACGGCTGAAAGTGTTCGTCTTCGCCAATGTCCATCAGCAGTTCCTGCAATTGCAGGATATCGACATTGATGCGAAATCCGGCGAGCGGTACGTCCGGAGTCGCATAGGTTTCACATTCGAAGGGTAAAGGTACGGTCAGCAGCAGGTATTCATTGGCGTCATAACGGAAAACCCGCTCATTGATGTAACCGATTTTATGACCGGAAAAGAGAAATATGATGCCGGGGTCGTACATCACGGGTGTCCGTAAACCCGGTTCAGTACCGTACAGCAGACGGATGTCCGGCAGCAGCTCATTGAGCTTATGTTCATTGTTTTTCAACTGCTTAACTTTATCTGTCAGCAGTAAACAGATCTCTTCGCGGTTCATAACGGGTTATTTTCTCAACGGATGACGACGCCTTGATTGTGCGCAAATTTATCGCTTTTCTCCAGCGCCCTGGAGAAATGGGCAAGACATTGGCAGAAATGAGCATTGAGAGGATAGCCGCGCACGACCACAATGTTCTCCATCCGGCAGACCCTCCTGCCCTCTTTTTTTACCCACATAAGGGAACGAGCAATGAATAACTTTAATCTGCATACCCCGACCCGCATTCTGTTTGGTAAAGGCGCAATCGCTGAACTGCGCGCACAAATCCCACAAGACGCACGCGTGCTGATCACCTACGGCGGCGGCAGCGTGAAAAAGACGGGCGTACTGGCGCAGGTCCAGGAGGCGCTGAAAGGCCTGGACGTGCGCGAATTTGGCGGCATTGAGCCTAACCCGTCGTATGAAACGCTGATGAACGCAGTCAACATCGCCCGTGAAGAGAACATTACCTTCCTGCTGGCCGTCGGCGGGGGTTCTGTTCTTGATGGCACCAAATTCATCGCTGCTGCCGCCCACTATGCGGATGGCGTTGACCCGTGGCATATCCTGCAAACCAGCGGTAGCGATATCAAAAGCGCAATCCCGATGGGTTCTGTGCTGACGCTGCCGGCGACCGGTTCTGAATCCAACAAAGGCGCGGTTATCTCGCGTAAAACCACCGGCGACAAACAGGCCTTCCATTCTGCCCATGTGCAGCCGGTCTTTGCGGTACTGGATCCGGTTTATACCTACACCCTTCCGCCACGTCAGGTGGCGAACGGTGTGGTTGATGCGTTTGTGCATACCGTTGAACAGTACGTCACATATCCGGTTGATGCCAAAATTCAGGATCGCTTCGCGGAGGGCATTCTGCTGACGCTGGTGGAAGATGGCCCGAAAGCGCTAAAAGACCCGGAAAACTACGATGTACGTGCGAACGTTATGTGGGCAGCCACCCAGGCGCTGAACGGTCTGATTGGCGCAGGCGTGCCGCAGGACTGGGCAACTCATATGTTGGGCCATGAACTAACAGCGATGCACGGTCTGGATCACGCTCAGACGCTGGCGGTCGTTCTGCCCGCACTGTGGAATGAAAAACGCGATACCAAACGCGAAAAACTGCTGCAATATGCAGAGCGCGTGTGGAACATCACCGACGGTTCTGAAGATGAGCGTATTGATGCCGCGATTGCAGCCACCCGTAATTTCTTCGAGCAACTGGGCGTCCCGACTCGCCTGTCTGGCTATGGCCTTGACGGCAGTTCAATCCCGGCTCTGCTGGCGAAACTGGAAGAGCACGGCATGACGCAACTGGGTGAGCATAAAGACATTACCCTGGATGTCAGCCGCCGCATTTACGAGGCAGCGCGCTAAGCTTTTTTCACCTCTGACTTTCGTTTTTGGGCATTTCGTCCAGACTTAAGTCACCTTACATCACCGGAGTCCCCCTCCGGTGATGAGCACATGAAGGAGGAAAAATGGCAAACCAAACCGTAATTAAGCTTCAGGATGGCAATGTAATGCCCCAACTGGGGTTAGGCGTATGGAAAGCCGGTAACGACGAGGTCGTCTCCGCCATTCATAAAGCACTGGAAGTCGGCTATCGGTCCATAGATACCGCCGCCGCCTACAAAAATGAAGACGGCGTCGGCAAAGCGTTAGCCAGCGCAGGTCTCCCCCGCGATGAGTTGTTCATCACCACCAAGCTATGGAATGACGATCAGAAACGCCCCCGCGACGCGTTGATGGAGAGTCTGGAAAAACTCCAGTTAGATTATCTCGACCTGTATCTGATGCACTGGCCGGTTCCGGCAATCGATCACTATGTTTCCGCCTGGCAAGGCATGATCGATCTGCAAAAAGAGGGGCTGATTAAGAGCATCGGTGTGTGTAATTTCCAGGTCAACCACCTCCAGCGCCTGATTGACGAAACGGGCGTTACGCCGGTGATTAACCAGATCGAACTGCATCCGCTGATGCAACAGCGCCAGCTACACGCGTGGAATGCGACGCACAAAATCCAGACGGAATCCTGGAGTCCGCTGGCACAGGGCGGCGAAGGCGTTTTCGATCAAAAAATCATTCGTGATCTGGCGGATAAATACGGTAAAACACCGGCGCAGATTGTCATTCGCTGGCATCTGGATAACGGTCTGGTCGTGATCCCGAAATCCGTCACGCCATCGCGTATCGCCGAGAACTTCGACGTCTGGGATTTCCGACTCGACAAAGACGAACTTGGTGAGATTGCGAAGCTCGATCAGGGCAAGCGCCTGGGGCCCGATCCGGATCAGTTCGGCGGCTAATTCCCTTCTCTTTTAATAAGCCCGGTGTTTACCACCGGGCAACCCCATTATCGCCCGGCGACTTTGGTACGCTTTTTGTTGGCGACTGGCGTCTGACGCTGATGCGCCACCGGCGTGTGTTTGGTCAGCGCCGGACGGGTGTTACGGTTCTGACGGCGCGCTTCGCGCATCTCTTCCAGCGTCGGCGCCGGTACCAGACACTCGCGACGTCCACCAATCAGATGTTTTTTCCCCATCTCTTCCAGCGCCTGACGGATCATCGGCCAGTTAGCCGGATCGTGGTAACGCAGCAGCGCTTTATGCAGACGACGCTGCTTATCTCCCTTCGGCACCACCACATCTTCACTCTTATAGCCAATCTTACCCAGCGGGTTTTTGCCGGTGTAATACATGGTGGTTGAGTTGGCCAGCGGCGACGGATAGAAGTTCTGCACCTGATCGAGACGGAAGCGATGTTTCTTCAACCACAGCGCCAGATTCACCATATCCTCGTCACGCGTTCCCGGATGCGCGGAGATGAAGTACGGGATCAGATACTGCTCTTTCCCGGCCTGCTTCGAGTAGAGATCGAACAGTTGTTTGAAGCGGTCATAGCTGCCCATACCCGGCTTCATCATCTTCGACAACGGCCCTTCTTCGGTATGTTCCGGCGCAATCTTCAGATAACCGCCGACGTGGTGGCTCGCCAGCTCTTTGATATAGCGCGGATCTTCCACTGCGATGTCGTAACGCACGCCGGAGGCAATCAGGATCTTCTTGATGCCTTTCAGATCGCGCGCGCGGCGATAGAGGTTGATCGTCGGCTCGTGGTTGGTATCCATATGCGGACAGATATCCGGATAAACACACGACAGACGACGACAGGTCTGTTCTGCGCGCGGTGACTTACAGCGCAGCATATACATGTTGGCCGTCGGTCCGCCGAGATCGGAGATCACGCCGGTAAAACCCGGCACGGTATCGCGGATCGCTTCAATCTCATTGATGATTGAATCTTCAGAACGGCTCTGAATAATGCGTCCTTCGTGTTCGGTGATCGAACAGAACGAGCAACCACCGAAACAGCCGCGCATGATGTTGATCGAGAAACGGATCATCTCGTAGGCCGGGATGCGGCTGTTGCCGTATGCCGGGTGTGGCACGCGCTTATACGGTAGGGCAAAAACGCTGTCCATCTCTTCAGTAGAGAGTGGGATCGCCGGCGGGTTGATCCAGATGTAGCGATCGCCATGCTTTTGCATCAGCGCACGCGCACAGCCTGGGTTGGTTTCATGGTGCAGGATCCGCGAAGCGTGCGCATACAGCACTTTGTCGCCCTTCACTTTTTCAAAGGACGGCAGCAGAACGTAGGTTTTTTCCCACGGTTTCGGACGCGCGGGCTGCACGGTAATGGCTTTCGCTTCCTGCTTTTTCGGGGCAACCGGTTTGTTGTCGGCGCACGGCAAATCTTCACCATACGGATGCGGGATCGGATCGATTTTCCCCGGCGTATCCAGACGCGTGGAATCGACGCCGCTCCAGCCAGGCAGCGCTTCTTTCACCATAATCGCCGTGTTACGCACATCGCGGATCTGATCGATGGTTTCACCCATCGCCAGACGGTGCGCCACTTCCACCAACGGACGCTCGCCGTTGCCAAACATCAGCATATCGGCTTTAGAATCCACCAGCACGGAACGGCGCACGGTATCAGACCAATAATCGTAATGCGCGGTACGACGCAGGCTCGCTTCAATACCACCGAGGATCACCGGCACATCTTTCCACGCCTCTTTACAGCGCTGGGTATAGACCAGCGTGGCGCGGTCCGGGCGCTTGCCCGCGACGTTATCCGGCGTGTAGGCATCGTCATGGCGCAGGCGGCGATCGGCAGTGTAGCGGTTGATCATCGAGTCCATGTTGCCAGCGGTTACGCCAAAGAACAGGTTCGGTTTGCCCAGACGCATAAAGTCGTCTTTGCTGTTCCAGTCCGGCTGCGCAATGATGCCGACACGGAAGCCCTGTGCTTCCAGCATTCGACCACAAATCGCCATACCAAAACTCGGGTGATCGACATAGGCGTCGCCGGTTACCAGAATAATGTCGCAGCTATCCCAGCCAAGTTGATCCATTTCGTCGCGTGACATCGGCAAAAAAGGAGCGGGACCAAAACAGGCCGCCCAGTACTGAGGCCAGGAGAAGAGATCTCTGTCTGGCTGGATCAGGGATATTGCGCTCATAGTGCTTCCAAAAATGGTAAAAAAATAATCAAAGGCCGGCGATTATATGCCGGAACGAATGAGAAATCGAAGGATAATCTCTCTCGCATCGTCGCGAGAGAGAGGAGGATTACGCCGCCGGATTCACCAGAATCTGACCGATTGAACCACGGTCCGCCATTTCCAGCGTCTGGCTGTGGAAGTAAAACGGGAAATGCGCCCAGGACGGCTGTCCGTAGTAAACCAGCAGCTCTACCTGCCCATCCACCCAGACGGTATCTTTCCAGCCACGATCTTCCGGGAATGGCATCGCGCCGTTGACGTTACGCACGAGGAACGACACCCCTTCAATGTGGAATGACTGCGGCATATCGGCCCGCACCGTCCAGCGCTCCCAGGAACCCTGCTGCGCAGTGATATCAATGCGGTTGACGTCCCATAACTGGCCGTTAATGCCTGGATCGTCGCCCAGACTGATGTCGCGACTGCGAATTGGCGTACCGCTCATGATCTCGGTCGGCAGCAGACGCATCGGCAGGCTGTCGGTCACCAGTGGCAACAGACCAGTTGGGCGCAGCGTTAACACCAGCGTGGACACCAGAATGCTCGACGGTTCAAAGAACCCCCGGATCCGGTCGACAATGCTCGCTGCCTCACCACAGGTAATCGACACTTCATCGCCATTGGTCATATCAACCAGAATTTCGCGGCGCTCGCCGGGTGCCAGCGACAACTGTTTTACTGACACCGGTGCCGGCAAAAAGCCCTGGTCGCCGGAGATAACATGCAGCGCGCGACCGTCGCTCATCTGCAACTGATAACGACGGGAGTTAGAGGCATTCAGCAAACGCAGACGCACCCAGCCGCGGGACACTTCCACGTAAGGGCTTTGGACGCCGTTGACCAACAGCGTATCGCCGACAAAACCGCCGCTGCCAGGCTCGCTGTATTCCGGCGTGCCGAAGTTATCCAGCCGCTTGTCCTGAATAATAATCGGGAAGTCATCGACACCGTAATGGTTGGGGATCGGCAGCGATTTACTGACCTCATCTTCAACCAGCCACATCCCGGCCAGGCCATTATAAACCTGCTGCGCGGTACGGTTCGGCGTATTGGCGTGGTACCACAGCGTGGCGGCGTTCTGGCGGATGGGCAGTACCGGCGCCCAGTCCGCGTTTGGCGACATCATGCGCGCCGGACCGCCCATCAGCGGACCCGGCACCTGAAGACCGGCGATAGTCATCGAGACGTTTTCTGCCAGACGGTTACTGTAGATCAGCTTAACGTCATCCCCTTTCCAGACGCGGATCGTCGGCCCGAGATAACGCCCGTTAATCCCCCAGACCGGCGCTCGCGTGCCCTGGGTAAAGGACCAGTGCGAACGCTGCAGCGTCATAAACAGCGGCTGGCCCCGGCGGGACTCCAGTAGCGGCGGAACGGGCAGCGGCTGTTGCTGACCGGCAGCATGGGCCCTCAGCGGAACGGCACCTGCGCACAGCGCGATCCCCGATGCCTGAATGAACTGACGCCGACTGAGTGACATATAAGCTCCATGTAAAACTGGCTAAATTACGGGCAGGAACTCGTTTCCTGCAAAAACTCGTCATACTCCAGGCTGCATGCGCGTTGGCTTGCAGCACGAATGAGTAAGCATTTATCGCTGAATCACACTTTTCCGGCGGCTTCGCGCTCGGCGACTTCTTTATCCAGTTCAGCGATCTTTTGTTCCATCAACGAGCGGCAGTGCGCGGCCAGTTCACGAACCTGATCTTTGCCATACTGACTGATATCCACCGGCGGCAGCATCTCCACAATCACCAGACCATTCTTCAGGCGATTCAGATTAATTTTATTCGAGGTATTGGAAACGCACACCGGAATAATCGGGACGCCGGCCGCAATCGCGGCATGAAACGCCCCGGTTTTAAACGGCAGCAGGCCACGACCCCGGCTGCGGGTGCCTTCCGGAAACATCCAGATGGAGATACGACGCTTTTTAAAATGATTCACCACTTCAGCAATCGTGCCGTGCGCTTTTGCGCGGTTATTACGGTCGATCAGCAGGTTCCCTGTCAACCAGTAAAGCTGACCAAAAAACGGGATCCACAACAGGCTCTTCTTCCCGACGGTCACGGTGGGCGGCTGCACGATATTCGCGGCGGTCACCATATCGTAGTTATTCTGATGGTTAGCGATATAGATAGCGTTGCCGTAGCTTTCCGCATCCGCGGGTTTACGGCACTCTACCTTCAGGCCGAACAGCGGCGCCAGGCGACCAAACATATGCCCGAAGGTCGCGACGTGTTTTGGGTTACGCGGGCTGAGCAGGCAGTAAAGAGAACCGAAAACACAAACCAGAATGGAATAGATAACGGTAATAATAAGTCGAAAAATAAATAGCATAACAACCTCTGAAGGCCTAAGAGCCCGGGATTCTACGTCACCTGCTATCAGGTTAGGGTATTGTTAATGTGGCTCTCTGGAAAACTGTATTGTTAATCGCGACTCACGAATAAACAACGGTTTTACGGGAAATTTTACTGTCATCCGGCTTGGCGGTATCGTTACAACCGCAGGCCGGATAAGGTATTAACGCCGCCATCCGGCACGATAGTGTTGCCTGATGGCGGCGCGTTGCCTCTTATCAGGCCTACTTATGCCTTCAGGCGTTTAACAGCATTTTACTCTTCGCTGTCGCCACTGCTGGCACGACGCGGCGAATCAATGTCGATGCGATCGATGCGTTGCAAACCGCGCATCAACGTCCCGCGACGGCCGCGCTCGCCGGTCACTTTCTGCAATTCCTCAGGGCGCAGCTTGATTTTGCGTTTCCCGACGTGAATCGTCAGCGTACTTTGCGGCGGCAGAACATACAGTAGCGCCAGCGCATCGTCACCACGCGCCGCATCCGCAGACGGAATGTTGATGATCTTATTCCCTTTGCCTTTCGACAACTGCGGCAGATCGCTGACCGGGAACATCAGCATACGTCCGGCCGTCGTTATCGCCAGCAGCATATCCGTTTCATCTTCAATCACCACCGGCGGCATCACGCGGGCGTTTTCCGGCAGCGTGATGAGTGTCTTACCGGCACGGTTGCGCGCCACCAGATCGTTGAACGTACAGACAAAACCGTAACCCGCATCGGATGCCATCAGCAGTTTCTGCTCATCGCCTTCCATCAGCATGTGCTCAACGGTCGCGCCTGGCGGCAGCGTCAGTTTGCCGGTCAACGGTTCGCCCTGACCGCGCGCCGACGGCAGCGTGATCGGATCAATGGCATAACTACGTCCGGTGGTATCGATAAACACCACTGGCTGGTTGCTCTTCCCTTTCACAGCGGATTTAAAGCTGTCGCCCGCTTTGTAGTTCAGTCCCTGTGCGTCGATGTCATGACCTTTGGCGCTACGCACCCAGCCCATCTGCGACAACACGATCGTCACAGGCTCAGACGGCAGCATGTCGTGTTCGCTCATTGCTTTCGCTTCTTCGCGCTCGCGAAGCGGTGAACGACGATCGTCACCATAGGCGTCGGCATCGGCCTGAAGTTCTTTCTTCAGCAGGGTATTCATTTTGCGTTCAGACGCGAGGATCGCCTGTAGCTGATCGCGTTCTTTCGCCAGTTCATCCTGCTCACCGCGAATCTTCATCTCTTCCAGTTTGGCGAGATGACGCAATTTCAGTTCGAGGATCGCTTCGGCCTGCGTTTCGGTAATACCAAAACGCGACATCAGCGCGGGTTTCGGCTCATCTTCCGTACGGATGATCTCAATGACTTCGTCAATATTGAGAAACGCCACCAGCAAACCTTCCAGGATATGCAGGCGTTTGAGGACTTTCTCGAGGCGATAGTTCAGGCGACGACGCACGGTATCGCGACGGAACGCCAGCCATTCGGTGAGGATCTCCAGCAGGTTTTTCACCGCCGGACGCCCGTCAAGACCGATCATATTAAGGTTAATGCGATAGCTCTTTTCCAGATCGGTGGTGGCAAACAGGTGGTTCATCACCTGTTCCATGTCCACGCGATTGGAACGCGGCACCACCACCAGACGGGTCGGGTTTTCGTGGTCTGACTCATCGCGCAAATCGTCTACCATCGGCAGCTTTTTATTGCGCATCTGGGCGGCGATTTGCTCCAGCACGCGCGCGCCGGAAACCTGGTGCGGCAGCGCGGTAATTACCACCGCGCCGTCTTCTTTCTTCCACACCGCGCGCATGCGCACAGAGCCGCGCCCGTTTTCATAAATTTTACGAATCTCGGCGCGCGGGGTAATGATTTCCGCTTCGGTCGGGTAGTCTGGGCCGTGGACAATATCCAGCAGCTCGTCCAACGTGGTTTTCGGCTGCTCAATCAGGGTGATCGCGGCTTTTGCCACTTCACGCAGGTTGTGCGGCGGAATATCGGTCGCCATGCCGACCGCGATACCGGTTGTACCGTTAAGCAGGATGTTCGGCAGACGCGCAGGCAGCATTTTCGGCTCCTGCATTGTTCCGTCGAAGTTTGGCACCCAGTCAGCGGTTCCCTGGCCGAGTTCACTCAGCAGCAGTTCGGCGTATCTGGACAGGCGGGATTCGGTATAACGCATCGCCGCGAAGGATTTCGGATCGTCCGGCGCCCCCCAGTTCCCCTGGCCATCAACCAGCGGATAACGGTAAGAGAACGGCTGCGCCATCAGCACCATGGCCTCATAGCAGGCGCTGTCTCCGTGCGGGTGATATTTACCCAACACGTCGCCGACGGTACGGGCGGATTTTTTAAATTTGGCGCTGGCATTCAGCCCCAGCTCTGACATCGCATAGACGATGCGGCGCTGAACGGGTTTCAGACCATCACCAATAAACGGCAACGCCCTGTCCATGATGACGTACATGGAGTAATTCAGATAGGCGTTTTCCGTGAATTCATGCAGCGCAAGGCGCTCTGCCATATCGCTCATTAATCGTGATTCCTCAACTGTAAGCCCGCCAGATACCCGGTATCTTTTCAGGCAATATTGCCGCAGATACTACCTTATCTGACGCGTTGAGTCACAAAGAAAAGGGCCGCGAACGCGGCCCTGACAGGGATTATTTGCTGACTTTACTGATTTGCTTCACGTCAATTTCAACGGAATTCCAGTCTTTATCCACTTCACCCTGAATTTCAACGGTATCCTGCGGGGTAACCGTCACGCCATTCCAGCGTTTGTGGTCGATATCGACATTGATGGTGCCTGTCGCATCTTTAAACAGATAGAGGTCATCGGAAATACGTTCAACGATGTTGCCGCGCAGCGTCACCCAAGTGTCATCACGCAAGGATTTCGCACTTTCTACCGTCGTGCTACTACCGTTAGGCCCCTGGAAGCCGCCGCTCTGCGTTTGCGTCGCGGACGGGCCAGAAAAACCACCCTGCTGCGCGGCCAGAACCGGTGCGGAGCAGAGCGCCATGACGGCAACAATTGCAGCCAGTTTTTTCATGATCATTTCTCCCTTTGATGTCATTTCACATCCATTAAATACGGTAATCCTTAACAAGTTCTTAAGGCAAAAAAAGTCTCTTTTTTGCTGTACATCACGTGCAACATCGCGGTTTACTTGCCTTTATCACAGCGGGTGCAGGGATGAAAATATGCGAATTTTACTGGTTGAAGATGATGCGTTGATTGGTGACGGCATTAAAACCGGGCTGAGTAAAATGGGCTTTAGCGTCGACTGGTTTACCGAAGGTCGTCAGGGAAAAGAAGCGCTCTACAGCGCGCCTTACGACGCGGTGATCCTCGATCTCACGCTGCCGGGAATGGACGGGCGCGATATTCTGCGCGACTGGCGCGAACAGGGAAAGCGCGAGCCGGTGCTGATCCTCACCGCACGCGATGCGCTGGCCGAACGCGTCGAAGGGCTTCGACTCGGGGCCGATGATTATCTGTGTAAACCCTTTGCACTGATAGAAGTCGCCGCCAGACTGGAGGCGCTGATGCGTCGCGCCAGCGGTCAGGCCAGCAGTGAATTACGCCATGGGCGAGTGAGCTTACGTCCCGGCGATCGGGTCGCGACGCTGGCGGGTGAGCCATTGATACTCAAGCCAAAAGAGTTCGCGCTTCTGGAATTGCTGATGCGTAATAAAGGTCGCGTGCTGCCGCGCAAGCTCATTGAAGAGAAGCTGTATAACTGGGACGAAGAGGTCACCAGCAATGCCGTTGAAGTGCACGTCCACCATCTGCGGCGCAAACTGGGCAGCGATTTCATTCGCACCGTTCACGGCATCGGCTATACGCTTGGCGAGGTATCATCGTGACCCAGCGACTCAGCCTGCGCGTCAGGCTTACCCTTATTTTTCTGATTCTGTCAGCCATTACCTGGGCGGCATCGAGTTTTGTCGCCTGGAAAAAAACAACGGATAACGTTGATGAACTGTTTGATACCCAGTTGATGCTCTTCGCCAAACGCCTGGTTACGCTCGATATCAATGAACTGCACGCCACCGAACGGATGGCGCATACGCCAAAGAAATTCAAGCACGGTCATGTTGATGATGATGCGCTGACCTTTGCCGTCTACACCACGGACGGCAAGATGGTGCTGCACGACGGCGATAATGGTCAGAACATCCCCTATAGCTACCGCCGGGAAGGCTTTGATGACGGCAAGTTAAATGGCGATGACGATAAATGGCGTTTTATCTGGCTGACTTCCTCCGATGGTAAGTACCGCATCGTGGTCGGTCAGGAGTGGGAATACCGTGAAGATATGGCGCTGGCGATTGTGACGGCGCAACTGGTTCCCTGGCTTATCGCCCTGCCGCTGATGCTGCTGTTGTTGATTATGCTGCTGCATCGGGAGCTCATGCCGCTTAAAAAGCTGGCGCAGGCGTTGCGTCTGCGCGATCCGGAATCCAGCGAGCCGCTCAGCTCACACGGCGTCCCGAGTGAAGTGCGCCCGCTGGTCGAATCGCTCAACCAGCTTTTTACCCGTACCCATAAGATGATGGTGCGCGAACGGCGCTTTACCTCAGACGCCGCCCACGAACTGCGTAGTCCGTTAACGGCGCTAAAAGTCCAGACGGAGGTGGCGCAGCTTTCTGATGATGATCCGCAGGCACGCGATAAAGCGCTGATGCAACTCCATACGGGCATCGATCGTGCCACGCGTCTGGTCGACCAGTTGCTGACGCTTTCCCGTCTCGACTCGCTGGATAACCTGCAGGACGTCGCCACGCTCTCTCTTGAGGAAGTGCTTCAGTCTGCGGTAATGGACATCTGGCAACCCGCGCAGCAGGCGCAGATTGATGTGCGTTTGCAGATCAACGCTCATAATGTGACGCACACCGGGCAACCGCTACTGCTCAGTTTGCTGGTGCGCAATCTGCTGGATAACGCCATCCGCTACAGCCCCAAAGGTAGCGAGGTGGATGTCACGCTTGACGCCCGGCAGTTTACGGTCAGAGACAACGGCCCCGGCGTCACGGCAGAAGTCCTGCCTCACATTGGCGAACGCTTTTATCGCCCGCCCGGACAGCAGGTTACCGGCAGCGGGCTGGGCCTGTCGATTGTCCGTCGCATTGCAGCCCTGCACACAATGACAGTGTCGTTTGACAATGCGCCAGACGGGGGTTTTATCGCGACAGTGAAGTGGTAATCGTCGATTATTGCGCCAGATGCAAAAGACTTTGCACATTTTGCTAATTTCACCCTACCGGCTGTTGACGTAAAATTAGCCTCAAACGCATTTCAGAGGATTAATAATGAGCAACATCCTGATTATCAACGGCGCGAAAAAATTCGCACACTCCAACGGCCAATTGAACGACACCCTGACGGAAGTCTCTGACGGCACGCTACGCGACCTCGGGCATAGCGTCAAAATCGTCCGCGCTGACAGCGATTACGACGTAAAAGAAGAAGTGCAGAACTTCGTCTGGGCGGACGTGGTTATCTGGCAAATGCCAGGCTGGTGGATGGGTGCGCCGTGGACCGTGAAAAAATACATTGATGACGTGTTCACCGAAGGCCACGGTACACTGTATGCCAGCGATGGTCGTACCCGCTCAGATGCTTCGAAGAAATACGGCTCCGGCGGTCTGATTCAGGGGAAAAAATACATGCTTTCTCTGACCTGGAACGCACCGATGGAAGCCTTCACCGATAAAGATCAGTTTTTCCACGGCGTGGGCGTTGATGGCGTTTATCTGCCGTTCCATAAGGCGAATCAATTCCTTGGAATGGAAGCGCTGCCGACCTTTATTACCAATGACGTCATTAAAATGCCGGATGTACCACGTTCTGTTGCAGAATATCGCGAGCATCTGCAGGCGATTTTTGGTTAACTGGTAACCTGGAATTAGAAGGAGTTAACCATGCTTACAGTTATTGCTGAAATCCGCACCCGTCCGGGACAACATCACCGTCAGGCCGTCCTCGATCAGTTTGCGAAAATTGTTCCAACCGTACTGAAAGAAGAAGGCTGCCACGGCTACGCGCCGATGGTAGATCATGCGGCAAACGTGAGTTTTCAGACCATGGCGCCTGATTCAATCGTGATGATTGAGCAGTGGGAAAGCATCGCGCATCTTGAAGCGCACCTGCAAACCCCGCATATGAAAGCCTACAGCGAAGCCGTTAAAGGCGATGTGCTGGAGATGAATATTCGTATTCTGGAATCCGGTATTTAAACATACCGCGTTGCGCCGGGTCAGCCATTAGTGTCAGACCCGGCAACAGCGACCTCAGGGCAACGCTTTTTTCAATCTCCGTACCGCTTCTTCAAGCTCATCCGCCGTTGGCGTCGCAAAAGACATCCGTAGCGTCCGTTTGTCCGGCTTATCACAGAAGAAGAACTCTCCCGGCACGAATACCACTTTTTCCTGCAGTGTGCGGGAAAGCCATGCCGTGGTATCAAAATCATCACGGAACGTCCCCCACAGGAACATCCCACCCTGCGGCATATGGAATGAGATATGCTCGCCCAGTTCACTGCGAATCGCGTCCGCCAGCAAATAGCACTTCTCACGGTACGCCTGACGAATGAGCTGAATTTGATCGTCCAGACGACCTAACGTCAAATAGCTGGCGGCCATTGCCTGCGAATGCGCGCTGGTATGCAGATCGGTCGCCTGTTTAACGATGGTCGCTTTTTGTCTGATCCATTCCGGCAGTACCACCCAACCCACACGCAGGCCTGGAGCCAGAATCTTGGAAAAAGTCGAGGTATAAATCACCTGCTCAGGCATCCGCTCTCTCGGGCATGCTGGAACAGCGTTTTATAGGTCTCGCTGGTGAAATTGATTTCACCGTAGGGATCGTCTTCGATGATGGCAAAGTCATGCTGTTTCGCCAGTTGAACCAACTTCTGACGACGGGAATCACTAAGAACCACGCCACCCGGGTTACCGAACGTCGGCACGATGTACACAAACTTGATCGTGTTGTTCTGCAGCAAAACTTCCAGATCGTCTACGATCATGCCGTCTTTATCGGTACCAACAGACAGAATATCCGCCTGAGACAGTTGCAGCACCTGCAAGGCGGCAAGATAGGTCGGACGTTCGACGACCACTTTGTCGCCCGGATTGATCAGCGTTCTCACCAGAATATCCAGCGACTGCTGGGACCCATTGGTCACCAGAATGGCGTCGGACGCGGTCTGAATGCCTCGCTTCTGACACAACTGAGCGATCGCTTCCCGCAGAGGCGGAAAACCTTCACTCAGACCGTACTGGAACGCATCCAGAAACTGGTTTTCCATCATGTTACGCGTGGCCATTTCCAGCCCTGTATTATCAAACAGTTCCGGGCTGGGGATGCCGCCGCCCAGCGATATCACGCCAGGCATTTTGCTATGTTTGAGTAATTCCCTGATAGCGGAGGGTTTAAGGGCGTCGACGCTCTTAGACAGATGTGTGTTGTTCATCCTGTTTCCTTATTATGTATTTTTGGCGTCCATCCCCGGTCAGTGCCATAACGTCAATCCGCGTTCTCGCCTCGATTGAGCCTAATAGACCTCTCTGGCAAGATCAATCAGATATCCTGAAAGCAAAAGGGTAAGCCATGATGGCTTACCCTTTTTATTAACAATGAAACGTATAATTACCCGTCGATATCTGCGAGGTCGCCTTTTTCCTGCAACCAGTTACGGCGATCTTCAGAGCGTTTCTTCGCCAGCAGCATATCCATCATGGCGTTAGTGCGCTGATCGTCCTCATCATCAATGACGAGCTGGACCAGACGACGCGTGTTGGGATCCAGCGTGGTTTCACGCAACTGCATCGGGTTCATTTCACCCAGTCCTTTAAAGCGCTGTACGTTTGGCTTGCCTTTCTTGCGCTTCAACTGTTCCAGTACGCCCGCTTTCTCTTCTTCCGTCAGCGCGTAATAAACCTCTTTGCCGAGGTCAATTCGGTACAACGGCGGTAGCGCGACGTAGACGTGTCCGTGTTTCACCAGCGTGCGGAAATGCTTCACAAACAGCGCGCACAGTAGCGTGGCGATGTGCAGACCATCGGAGTCCGCATCCGCCAGGATACAGATCTTACCGTAACGTAACTGGCTCAGATCGTCGCTGTCCGGATCGATGCCGATCGCGACAGAAATATCGTGCACTTCCTGTGAGGCCAGTACTTCATCAGAAGAGACTTCCCAGGTGTTCAGGATCTTACCCTTCAGCGGCATGATCGCCTGATATTCACGATCGCGCGCCTGCTTGGCGGAGCCGCCCGCCGAGTCCCCTTCCACCAGGAACAGTTCGGTACGATTCAGATCCTGCGCGGTACAGTCCGCCAGTTTTCCCGGCAGCGCCGGACCGCTGGTCAGCTTTTTACGCACCACTTTTTTCGCCGCGCGCAGTCGGCGCTGAGCGCTGGAGATCACCATCTCCGCTAACTGCTCGGCTGACTGGACGTTCTGGTTCAGCCACAGGCTGAAGGCATCTTTCACCACACCAGAGACGAACGCTGCACACTGACGCGACGACAAACGTTCTTTGGTCTGTCCGGCAAACTGTGGATCCTGCATTTTCACCGACAGCACGTAGGCGCAGCGATCCCAGATATCTTCCGCTGAGAGCTTCACGCCGCGCGGCAGAATGTTGCGGTATTCGCAGAACTCACGCATCGCGTCGAGCAGCCCCTGACGCAGACCATTGACGTGCGTCCCGCCCTGCATGGTCGGGATCAGGTTCACGTAGCTTTCGGTCAGCAGTTCGCCGCCTTCCGGCAACCACAGCAGCGCCCAGTCGACCGTTTCCGTGTCACCGGAAAAATTGCCGATGAACGGTTTTTCCGGCAGCGTCGGCAGGCCGTTTACCGCTTCGCGCAGATAATCGTTCAGGCCATCCTGATAGCACCAGCGCTGTTCGCTGTTATTAACTTCATCTTTAAAGGTGATTTCAACGCCAGGGCACAGCACAGCTTTGGCTTTCAGCACGTGCGTTAAGCGCGAGACAGAAAAACGCGGGCTGTCGAAAAAGGTTTCGTCAGGCCAGAAATGGACGCTGGTGCCGGTATTACGCTTGCCGCAGGTGCCAACAACCTGCAAATCCTGAACCTTGTCGCCGTTCTCAAACGCAATGTTATACACCTGACCATCACGACGCACGTTCACTTCCACGCGCTTCGACAGGGCGTTGACCACGGAGATCCCTACGCCGTGCAGGCCGCCGGAGAACTGATAGTTCTTGTTCGAGAACTTGCCGCCCGCGTGCAGCCGACAGAGGATCAGTTCAACCGCCGGAACGCCCTCTTCCGGGTGAATGTCCACGGGCATGCCGCGACCGTCGTCGATAACTTCCAGAGATTGATCGGCATGTAAAATCACATCCACGCGTTTCGCGTGGCCCGCCAGTGCTTCATCGACACTGTTATCAATCACTTCCTGCCCAAGATGGTTAGGGCGGGTCGTATCGGTATACATCCCTGGGCGACGGCGTACCGGCTCAAGCCCAGTGAGTACCTCAATGGCATCAGCGTTATAAGTTTGCGTCATGGTTTTAATAGCAATTCGAAATGATTGTCAGCAACTGTGCAGTCCAAGGAAATCGACAATCGGGTTGAAATAATCTTCGAAGCCCGTGAATGCATGGTTTCCACCTTCAATAACAGTCTGGCGGCATGAGGCGTAATACGCCACTGCCTGGCGGTAGTCCAGCACTTCATCTCCCGTCTGTTGCAGCAGCCAGATTAAATCCGACGCTTCCAGCGGGTCGATCTGCATGACTTTAAGATCGTAAATATGGCGTGACTCTAGCACATATTGCTGCCCCGTGTAGGGGTTCTCGTTCTGACCGAGGTAGTCAGTCAACAGTTCAAATGGCCGGACAGCCGGGTTGACGACAACCGCGGGCAGCATAAAGCACTGTGACAGCCAGGTGGCGTAATAACCGCCTAATGATGATCCCACCACGCCCAGCGCCTCGCCGCCATGCTCCAGTACGATAGACTCCAGCATCTCTGCGGCATCGGCCGGATACGGCGGCAGCTGCGGCACAACCATCTCGACATGAGGATAGTGTTCGTGCAGCCAGTTTTTCAGCAGGCAGGCCTTCGCCGAACGGGGCGAGCTATTGAAGCCGTGCAGGTAGAGAAGCGTAGACATCAGTAGCCTTCAGAAGCGGTATCAGGTCGGAACTCAGTCCCTTGCAAACGACAGACGTCTGTTTTCAACGTACCGTCGGCAAACAGCTCCAGCGTACGCCAGCCAGGGCCGATGCTATCAAGGGTAAAGTTCGCACAATGGGGTTTGAACTGAACGCAGGTGGAGGGCGTCGCCAGCAGACGGCGGCCATTCCAGTCGAGATCCAGTTCCTGATGAATATGCCCGCAAAGCAGATATTTCACGCGCGGATAATTCACCAGCACGTTGTCCAGTTCCGCCGCGTTACGCAGGCTGTGTTGATCCAGCCAACTGCATCCCGCAGGCATGGGGTGATGATGCAGAAGCAACAGAGTGTGACGCTCAGGGGCCGCAGCAAGTTTACGCTCCAGCCACTCGAGCTGAAATTCGCTCAGTTCACCGTGAGGTACGCCGAAGACCTGACTGTCCAGCAGCAGAATTTGCCACTGCTCGCCAACCATGACGCATTTTGCAGGGGAGATCCCCGCCTCTTGTAATGCGCTATACATCGCAGGCTGGAAGTCATGATTACCGGGCAACCAAACGCAAGGCGCACGAAAGCTTGCGATGCCTTCAGCAAAATGCTGATAAGCCGCAGCGGTTTGATCCTGAGCTAAATCACCTGTCGCCACGATCAGATCGTATTCCTGCCCCTCGGCATGAATGGCATCCAACACGGCCTGGTAGCTTTCCCAGGTGTTTACGCCCAATAGCGTTTCGTGCTTTTCGGCAAACAGGTGAGTATCAGTAATTTGTAAGATCCTGACCCTGGCCTCACCAGCCAGAGAAAGGTTTAACAGGCTTTCCAAATGGTGTCCTTAGGTTTCACGACGCTAGTAAACCGGAATCGCCATCGCTCCATGTGCTAAGCAGTATCGCAGCCAATCGGCCAGAAACTGATTAATTTGATGCTTTTCGTCGCGTTGATGCAACTTTTTATTTGGATAATCATACCGTGCTTTGAAGCGAAAGATCTGCTGACTTGAACACACTTCGGCGACCATTGCGTCATGGTAGAGCCGTACAGTCAGTGACGGCAGGCTCCAGTAGGTGATGGTCGGCGCCGTCTGCTCGATGGTCACCAGCGTGGTGTATCGGGTCGATTCAACGATCGTAATCCGATATTGTGCGTTGCCCACCTGGTAACTCACCGTTTCGCCAGGCGCATCATTACGCGGCAGCAGACGTCGCAGTTGCGAAAAGTTCGTTTCGCAAAGACGCATCATTTCAGGGAAGTCAGGTGTATAGCGCTTCATTTTTTCCACTCGTTTATTAGCTCTTTATAGTGCAGTTGCAGCCATTGCAGGGCGATGACCGAAGCCGCGTTATCAATTTTCCCCTCTTCTACCCAACGGTAAGCCTGCTCCCGGCTTACCACATGAACCCGAATGTCTTCGTTTTCATCAGCCAGACCGTGAATCCCGTTTGCGGTCGTGGCGTCCACTTCACCCACCATAATTGACGAGCGCTCACTGGTGCCGCCAGGGCTTGCCAGAAAACTGAGCACCGGTTTCGTCCGTTTTACCTCAATGCCGGCCTCTTCCATCGCTTCACGGCGGGCCACATCCTCAACGCTTTCACCCTCTTCGATCATCCCGGCCACCATTTCCAGTAGCCACGGCGTTTCACTGGTGTCATAGGCCGCGATGCGCACCTGCTCAACTAACACCACTTCATCCCGCTCAGGGTCAAAGGGTAGCAAGACTGCCGCATGGCCGCGCTCAAAAATTTCTCTACGCACTTCCTGGCTCATTTCACCGTTGAACAAACGGTGGCGAAAGCGATAAAGATCCAGCGAAAAAAAACCGCGATATAGCGTTTCTCGTGCAATAATTTCTACATCGTTTTTGGCGAAAGTTACTGGCGAGTTGCCTGATTTGCGCATTGTGCCGTCCTGTACCAATAGTGATTTAAATGTGAATTTCAAGGGCGTTTGACTGCCGTTTCATCGACCTTGTGGTAAATTGGTGCAAATTAACGCCTGATGGCACAGAACGCCAACTTTTTGCGGTGGCGGATTCTGCTAGAATCAGCAATTATTTTTAAAATTTGATCAGCGCTAAATACTGCTTCACAACAAGGAATGCAAATGAAGAAATTGCTCCCCATCCTTATCGGCCTGAGCCTGTCGGGGTTCAGCACACTGAGCCAGGCAGAGAACCTGATGCAAGTTTATCAGCAAGCACGCCTGAGCAACCCGGAATTGCGTAAATCCGCCGCCGATCGCGATGCTGCATTCGAAAAAATCAACGAAGCACGTAGTCCTTTACTGCCTCAACTGGGCTTAGGTGCCGATTACACCTACAGCAACGGCTACCGCGATGCTAACGGCGTGAACTCAAATGCCACCAGCGCGTCCTTGCAATTAACGCAGACCCTTTTCGATATGTCGAAATGGCGTGCGCTGACCCTGCAGGAAAAATCGGCGGGTATTCAGGACGTGACTTTCCAGACGGACCAGCAGACGCTGATCCTCAACACCGCGAGCGCCTATTTTAAAGTGCTGAACGCCATTGACGTTCTCTCTTACACCCAGGCGCAGAAAGAGGCGATTTATCGTCAGTTGGATCAAACCACCCAGCGTTTCAACGTGGGTCTGGTGGCCATCACTGACGTGCAAAACGCCCGTTCGCAATACGATACCGTGCTGGCCAACGAAGTGACCGCCCGTAACGATCTCGACAATGCGGTTGAAGAACTGCGTCAGGTTACCGGCAACTACTACCCGGAGCTGGCATCGCTGAACGTTGACAGCTTCAAAACCGACAAGCCGCAGGCGGTGAACGCCCTGCTGAAAGAAGCCGAAAACCGCAACCTGACGTTGTTGCAGGCGCGTCTGAGCCAGGATCTGGCACGTGAGCAGATTCGCCAGGCGCAGGATGGTCACCTGCCAACGCTGGACTTAACTGCCTCTACCGGCGTATCTGATACCTCCTACAGTGGTTCGAAAACCCGCGGCAGCGCGGTAGGCTCCCAGTATGACGACAGCAACATGGGCCAGAACAAAGTCGGCCTGAGCTTCTCGCTGCCGATTTATCAGGGCGGGATGGTGAACTCGCAGGTGAAACAGGCGCAATACAACTTTGTTGGCGCCAGTGAGCAACTGGAAAGTGCCCACCGTAGCGTAGTGCAGACCGTACGTTCTTCCTTCAACAATATCAATGCGTCAATCAGCAGCATTAACGCGTACAAACAAGCGGTGGTTTCCGCCCAGAGCTCATTAGACGCGATGGAAGCAGGATACTCCGTGGGTACACGTACTATCGTTGATGTATTGGATGCGACCACCACGCTGTACAACGCCAAGCAGCAACTGGCGAATGCGCGTTATAACTACCTGATCAACCAGCTGAATATCAAGTCAGCGCTGGGTACGTTGAACGAGCAGGATCTGGTGGCGCTGAACAACACGTTGGGCAAACCGATCTCCACCTCGCCGGAACACGTCGCGCCGGAAACCCCGCAGATGGACGCGAACGCTGACGGCTATGCCGCCAACGCGACAGCGCCCGCCACGCAACCGGCGTCGGTACGTTCTTCCAGCAGCAACGGTAAAAATCCGTTCCGTAATTAAACGCGATGACGGGGCTGCGGCCCCGTCTGAACGTAAGGCAACGTAAAGATCCCGCCATTGTTCCGCATTCCCGCCTCTTCTCGCTTCATTTTCAACCACTCATCCTCTATCCTGAGCAGTAATAACCACTGGGTCCAGGAAAGACGAAAATGAAACGGACAAAATCCATCCATCACGCCTCGTTCCGCAAAAGCTGGAGCGCACGCCATCTGACGCCTGTGGCGTTAGCCGTTACCGCTGTGTTTATGCTGGCGGGCTGTGAGAAAAGCGATGAAACCGTATCGCTGTATCAGAATGCGGATGACTGCTCGGCAGCCAATCCGGGTAAAAGTGCAGAATGTACCACCACATACAACAATGCGCTGAAAGAAGCGGAACGTACCGCGCCAAAATATGCCACTCGCGAAGATTGTATCGCTGAGTTCGGTGAAGGCCAGTGTCAGCAAGCCCCTGCTCAGGCAGGCATGGCGCCAGAAGCGCAGGCACAGCAGTCCAGCGGCAGTTTCTGGATGCCGCTGATGGCGGGTTATATGATGGGCCGCATGATGGGCGGCGGCGCGGGCTTTGCGCAGCAACCGCTGTTCAGCTCGAAAAACCCGGCCAGCCCGGCTTACGGTAAATACACCGATGCGGGTGGTAAAAACTACGGCGCCGCACAGCCTGGTCGTACGATGACGGTTCCTAAAACCGCCATGGCGCCGAAACCGGCAACCACCTCTACCGTAACGCGCGGCGGCTTCGGTGAATCTGTAGCCAAACAGAGCGCCATGCAGCGTAGCGCAAGCGGCACCTCCACGCGTTCAATGGGTGGCTGATACGCATGGAAAGAGTCAGTATTACCGAACGCCCGGACTGGCGCGATAAAGCCACGGAATACGGTTTTAATTTTCACACCATGTACGGCGAACCGTACTGGTGTGAAGATGCCTATTACAAACTCACGCTGGCCCAGGTTGAAAAGCTGGAAGATGTGACCGCTGAGCTGCACCAGATGTGTCTCAAGGTGGTCGAGAAAGTGATCGCCAGCGACGAACTAATGACCAAATTCCGTATTCCTAAGCACACCTGGGGCTTTGTTCGTCAGTCCTGGCAGACAAACCAGCCGTCGCTTTACTCGCGTCTTGATCTGGCGTGGGATGGCTCTGGCGAACCGAAGCTGTTGGAGAACAACGCCGATACTCCGACCTCGCTGTACGAAGCGGCGTTTTTCCAGTGGATCTGGCTTGAAGATCAGATCAATGCGGGCAATCTGCCGGAAGGCAGCGACCAGTTTAACAGCCTGCAGGAAAAGCTCATCGAGCGCTTCGCCGAGCTGCGTGAGCAGTACGGCTTCCAGCTTCTGCATCTGACCTGCTGTCGTGATACGGTTGAAGATCGCGGCACCATTCAGTATCTGCAGGATTGTGCAGCGGAAGCGGAGATCGCCACTGAATTCCTCTATATCGAAGATATTGGGCTGGGTGAAAAAGGTCAGTTCACGGATTTACAGGATCAGGTGATAGCCAACCTGTTCAAACTCTATCCGTGGGAGTTTATGCTGCGCGAGATGTTTTCCACTAAGCTGGAAGACGCTGGCGTGCGCTGGCTGGAGCCGGCCTGGAAAAGCATTATCTCCAACAAGGCGCTGTTGCCGCTGCTGTGGGAAATGTTCCCGAACCATCCGAACCTGCTTCCCGCTTATTTCGCCGAAGACGATTATCCGCAGATGGAAAAATTCGTCGTGAAACCGATCTTCTCGCGTGAAGGCGCAAACGTCTCCATTATCGAGAACGGTAAAACGATCGAAGCAGTGGAAGGACCGTACGGTGAAGAAGGCATGATCGTACAGCAGTTTCATCAACTGCCGAAATTTGGCGACAGTTATATGCTGATCGGTAGCTGGTTGATCAACGATCAGCCTGCCGGGATCGGTATTCGCGAAGACAGAGCGCTGATCACTCAGGATCTGTCCCGCTTCTACCCGCATATTTTTGTCGAGTAATTGAGAACGCCGGGTGGCGACTCCGCCTTACCCGGCATTAATCATCCCACCTGTACCGACAGCATACTCAGGCTGCCCATCTCGATACCATCAACCGGGATCGTCATCGGTTCTTTACCATCCCATGCGCCCAGCACATACAGCAGCGGCAGATAGTGATCCGGTGTCGGGTTCGACAGTGAGCCGCCTTCATGATCGAGATAATTGACCAACGGATGCTGCTCAACCGGTCCCTGCCAGCTCAGGTTCGCTTTGACAAAATCATTGAACGATGTCGCCCACGGATACGGGTTATTATCGCCGTGCCAGCGCGCCGTGCGCAGGTTATGCACTACGTTGCCGCTGGCCACCAGCATGATGCCTTCATCACGCAGCGCCGCCAGTTTACGCCCGATTTCAAAATGCCAGGCCGCCGGTTTGGTGCTATCAATGCTCAACTGCACCATGGGGATATCGGCATTCGGGTACATCTTTATCAGCACCCCCCAGGAACCGTGGTCAAAGCCCCAGGCTTCTTTGTCGAGCGCAACCGGCACCGGTGCAAGCAAATCAACCAGGTGCTGCGCCAGTTCAGGTGAGCCGGGCGCCGGGTAATGCGTGTCGTACAACGCCTGCGGGAAACCGCCGAAATCATGAATGGTCTTAGGCGCTTCCATCGCGGTGACGCCGGTACCTCGGGTGTACCAGTGGGCAGACACCACCACAATCGCTTTCGGACGCGGCAGTGTCTCCCCAAGCTGCTGCCAGGCGCGGGTATACAGGTTATCTTCCAGAACGTTCATCGGACTGCCGTGTCCCAAAAACAATGCTGGCATACGAATTGAAGACATGATGATATCCTTACTCAGGGAGTCATTTTGATGGTCTTACAATACCCTCTTTCGATGAATGAAGAACTCTGATAACCATGATGATGAACATCAGTTATTTTGAAGGTCAGCGAGATGTATAAGGAGTCATTGATGTCAGTACCTTTAATTCTGACCTTACTGGCGGGGGCCGCCACGTTCATTGGCGCGTTTCTTGGCGTACTGGGGCAAAAGCCCTCTAATCGCCTGCTGGCGTTTTCGCTCGGATTTGCCGCCGGGATCATGCTGCTGATCTCTTTGATGGAGATGCTGCCCGCCGCGCTGGGTACAAAGGGAATGCCGCCAGTTCTGGGCTACGGCATGTTTATCATCGGCCTGCTGGGTTATTTTGGTTTGGATCGTCTGCTTCCACATGCCCACCCGCAGGATCTGATGCAAAAAAGAACGCAGCCGATTCCTGGCTCGATTAAACGTACCGCCATCCTGCTGACGCTGGGGATCAGTCTGCACAACTTCCCGGAAGGAATTGCCACCTACGTCACCGCCAGCAGTAACCTGGAGTTAGGATTCGGCGTCGCGCTGGCGGTTGCCCTGCATAATATTCCGGAAGGTCTGGCAGTCGCCGGGCCGGTCTATGCGGCCACTGGTTCTAAACGTACCGCGATTTTCTGGGCGGGCATTTCCGGAATGGCGGAAATATTGGGCGGCGTGCTGGCGTGGTTAATTCTTGGCAGCCTGGTGTCACCTGTCGTTATGGCGGCGATTATGGCCGCAGTCGCCGGCATTATGGTTGCGCTGTCGGTGGATGAACTGATGCCGCTGGCAAAAGAGATCGATCCCAACAACAACCCCAGCTATGGCGTTCTGTGCGGAATGTCGGTGATGGGGCTGAGTCTGGTCATACTTCAGACGATGGGGATCGGGTAACAGAGAGGGCAGGAAGCGGTTATTCCTGCTCTTTAGTCATGACGCGTTCTTCATCATCACGACGAAGTAATTTATTGCGGATTTCCATTAGCGCATCACGATCCTGCCGAAACGCCTTACAGTAGCGTTTCATGTGGCAAACATATCCCACGACCACCAGAACAATTAATACAATCCAGTACCAGGCAATAAACATCCTTTTACCCTTAAAATTTAACATTAACAGATATTTAGCGTTAAAATTTAACATACCTATAAGTAGGTAGGATTATATACTGGCATAGTATGAAATCGAAAAGATGATTTCGATCATAGAGAAAAAGATTGGATGTTTATTAACCGACAGGATGTTTGAAAAAGCGAAATTTGCCGGATAAGGTGCTTGCACCAGTATCCGGCAAGGCAGAGTTAGCTGGCTTTACGTTCGTGCGCCTGTCGGTAAGCCACCAGGTCTTCGATCGTCACAACAGCCATATTGTGTTTGCCTGCAAAGTCGATGCACTCCGGCGCACGCGCCATGCTGCCATCATCATTGGTCAGTTCACACAGGACACCCGCCGGTTTGAAGCCCGCCAGCGTCACCAGATCGATGGTCGCTTCGGTGTGGCCACCGCGGGTCAATACGCCGCCCGGCTGAGCGCGCAATGGGAAAACGTGTCCCGGACGGTTCAGATCGGAAGGTTTTGCGCCATCGGCGATCGCCGCACGAACGGTGGTCACGCGATCGGCTGCGGAAACGCCGGTTGTAACACCTACCGCCGCTTCAATAGTCACGGTAAAACCGGTGCCATAAGCGCTGGTGTTATTTTCCACCATCATCGGCAGATCGAGTTGTTTACGACGATCTTCGGTGATGCACAGGCAGACAATACCGCTACCGTGACGGATGGTCAGTGCCATCTGCTCAACGGTCATGGTTTCTGCCGGGAAAATCATATCGCCTTCGTTTTCACGATCTTCGTCATCCAGCACCATCACACCGCGGCCTTCGCGCAGCGCAGACAGAGCGTGTTCGACACGTTCAAAAGGCGTACCAAAAGAGGAAAGTAGCGTCTGATTCATGGTAAAAAAACCTCACTAAAATTATGGTTACCAGAATCAGGGCAGTCTTAGGAGTACCGACAAGCGGCAAAAAAATAACGTGAGCGGGTCCATGCCCGACTGGATCGTTACTCTCTCCCATCCGGACTCTAACCGTCGGCCCCGGAATTACACCGGATCTGCTGACCTTTAGGTTTGCACCCAAAGCGCTCGCGGGCTTTCAACCTGAGTTGATTTACCGCCGGTGGGGAATTTCGCCCCGCCCTGAGAATAAGCGGATTAACTATAACCCTATTGATTACCTTCATCAACGCCTTTACCCGCATTAACATCACACAATTCTGGTTTATGCCTTACGCAGATCGCACTACAATGAGCGTTAACACTTACCAGTTCAGGGAAACCACTATGATTGACCCGAAAAAAATTGAGCAGATCGCTCGCCAGGTTCACGAGTCGATGCCGAAAGGGATCCGGGAGTTCGGGGAAGATGTCGAGAAGAAAATCCGTCAAACGCTGCAATCTCAGCTGACGCGTCTCGATCTGGTGAGCCGCGAAGAGTTTGATGTTCAGACCCAGGTACTGCTACGCACCCGTGAAAAGCTGGCGCTGCTGGAGCAACGTTTGAGCGAGCTGGAAGCGCGTCAGGCCACTGAAGAAGTCAAACCTGCGCCCGCCATCCCACCAGTAGAACCGCAAGCGTAAAAACAGCAACGGGCCGCAAGGCCCGTTGACATATCAATGTTCCACTTCTAACTTTCTGGCGTTCATTGCCTGCTGGCAGTAGTGCGCGTAGCGTTTGCAAAACCAGCTGCGGTGCTCTTCATCCATATTGCCGGTAACCGCCTGGATATCAACAGGGCGACCTTCAGCCTGCATTCTGGCAAAGCTCCGCGCCAGGAAATCGAAATTGTTCATCGAATAAACACTGTTGTTCATTAGCATATCCTCCAGTCGGTGAATCTCTGTTAAGGTCATATGCTTTTTTCTGATACCAGTATTTACCGGGAGGCGTAGCAGGTTTGTACATATTGTGCGCAAATCAGTTGCCTGATGTCACACTTTGGGAACACGGGTGATGCCCGATTTCCAGACATCACCGCCAGTGGTTATTTATCGCTGTCTTTCTGAATTTTTTTGATGATATTGGTGGTGGAGCAACCGTCTTCAAAGTTGAGCACCAGCACTTCGCCGCCGTTGGCCCACACCTCTTCACTACCGGCAATCTCTTCTGGCTTATAGTCACCGCCTTTCACCAGCAGATCCGGTAATACGCCTGCAATCAGGCGCTGCGGCGTATCTTCTTCAAAGGAAACCACCCAGTCAACGGCTTCCAGCGCGGCCAGCACGATCATCCGCTGTTCGAGCGGATTCACCGGGCGCGTTTCCCCTTTCAGCCGTTTCGTCGATGCATCGCTGTTGACCGCGACAATTAAGCGATCGCCCAGCTTACGTGCGTTTGCGAGATAGGAGACGTGACCGGCGTGCAGAATGTCAAACACCCCGTTGGTCATGACGACTTTCTCACCACGCTTACGGGCACTGGCAACGGCCTGCTTCAGCTCGTCTTCTGTCATCACGCCAAAGCCGGTTTCCGCACGGCCGCGTACCGCGTTTTCCAGTTCAATAGGCGACACAGTGGAGGTCCCCAGCTTACCGACCACCACACCCGCCGCCGCATTGGCAAAGAAGCAGGCTTCTTCCAGCGAATTACCGGCAGCCAGCGTCGCCGCCAGCACACCAATAACCGTGTCACCCGCACCGGTCACGTCATACACTTCCTGCGCCTGCGTCGGCATATGCAGCGGGGCCTTGCCCGGCTGCAGCAGCGTCATCCCTTGCTCGGAGCGGGTGACCAGTAGCGCGGAAAGCTCGAAATCAGCAATCAGCTTCATGCCACGTTCAACAATTTCTTCTTCGCTTTTGCATTTTCCTGCCACCGCTTCGAACTCAGAGAGGTTTGGCGTCAGTAGCGTCGCGCCGCGATAGCGGGCAAAATCAGTTCCTTTCGGATCGATCAGCACCGGCACTCCGGCTTTACGCGCCAGCGCGATCATCTGCTGAACGCTGGCTAACGCGCCTTTCGCATAGTCAGACAGCACCAGCGCCCCAATCGAGCTCAGCGCCTGGTTGATACGCTCATGCAGCGGCTGCGGATCCACACCTTCAAAACCTTCTTCGAAGTCGAGACGAATCAGTTGCTGGTTGCGTGAAAGCACGCGCAGTTTGGTGATAGTAGGATGGGTCGGGACAGAAACAAAGTCGCATTTCACGTTCACGTCCGCCAGCGTTTTGCTGAGCGCGCGCGCGGCATCGTCAATACCGGTCAGCCCGACCAGGCGCGAATTTGCGCCCAGAGAGGCAATGTTCATCGCCACGTTCGCCGCACCGCCCGGACGTTCTTCGATGGTATCGACTTTCACCACCGGTACCGGCGCTTCAGGTGAAATACGGCTGGTGGGCCCGTACCAGTAGCGATCCAGCATCACATCACCGACAACCAAGACTCCTGCACGTTCAAACTCTGGCAGCGTTACTTTCATTCCTGTCTCCTGAGAGATTCAAAATTTGCGCGCGATAATAGCACACTTCATTCTTCAACCAGCCACTTCTGCCAGCTTGCCCGCACCAGCGTACGTTCCGCCTCAAAACACGTTTGCGCCACATGGCCTGGCAGCTCCTGTAAGGCAAGGTGATGTAACTCATCACGCAGCGTGGTGTAGGCGTGGGTCAAGGCCATCGCCTCCTGCTCGTCCATAATGTCGTTTTGCGCTAACAGTTCCAGAATGCGCACATTATCCGACCAGCGGGTCAGTTTGGGTTTGTCATGGGCATAACGTAGCACCAGATATTGCGTGATAAATTCGATATCCGTAATACCGCCTTCATCAGCTTTAATATCAAAGCGATCGCGATGTTTATTGCCCAGATGCGCGCGCATTTTTTCACGCATTTCGCGCACCTCGTTCTGCAACGTTTTGCCATCGCGAGGCTGCGTCATAATATCGCGACGCACCGAATCAAACTGCGAGGTCAGTTGCGGGTCGCCGTAAACCACTCGTGCGCGCACCAGCGCCTGATGCTCCCACGTCCAGGCCTCATTTTTCTGATAATCCGCAAAGGACTCTGTGGAAGTCACCAGCATCCCCGCCGCCCCTGACGGACGCAACCGGGCATCCACTTCATACAGGATGCCCGAGGAGGTGCGGGTGCTGAACAGATGCATAATGCGCTGCGCCAGCCGCAGATAGAACTGCCGCCCGTCAATTTCCCGTTCACCGTCGGTCATCACGTCAACGGGGCAGTCATGCAGGAAGATCAAATCGAGATCGGAGCTGTAGCCCAATTCCCAACCGCCCAGCTTGCCGTAGCCCACCACCGCAAAACCGCGCCCTTCCCGCTCGGTAAGATGCGTCGGCTGGCCGTAGCGCGCCACCATTTGCAGCCACGCTTGTTGCACAACGGCGTCAATCATCGCCTCCGCCAGCCAGGTCAGGTGGTCGCTGACTTTCATCACTGGCAGCGTACCGGCAATATCCGCGGCGGCAATACGCAGCAGTTGCGTTTGCTTGAACTGCCGCAGGGCTTCCAGCTGTTGTTCTTCATCATCTTCCGGGACGCGCAGTAAATACTGACGTAACTCATCACGATACGCGTCGGTCGCCGTCGGCTGATAGAGCGTATTCGGATCGAGCAGTTCATCGAGCAGCAGCGGATAGCGCGCCAACTGACTGGCGACCATCGGCGACGCTGCGCAGAGCGAAATCAGATGCTTCAGTGCGCCGGGGAATTCACTCAACAACTCCAGATAGGTGGTTCGGGTGACAATCCCCACCAGCAGCGGCGTAATGCGCGACAGCGGGAGAGACGCGTCCTGGCGCGTACAGACATCACTCAGCAGGTGCGGCATCAGGTGGTCGAGCACCTGGCGACCGCGCGGGCCTATCGTGCGTTTATCCAGTTCTTTACGGAAATCGGCAATCAACGCCAGCACACGCAGGCGATCGTCATCCGTAAGATGCGACAGCACCGGCGGCGTATCATCTTCCTGCAAGGCGTCCTGCCACAGTTCGCGCCACTGTTCCGAGAGCGCATCTTCCTGCGTGTCAGTTTCGTCATCGCCTATCAGCTCGTTAAACACGCGCCGGACGTTCGCCATGTGCCCTTCCAGCGTTTCCATCAGCTGCGACCAGTTATCCGCATTCATTCCCCAGGCCAGCCGCGCCCGGTTAAGTTCATCGCCCGGCAGCGTCTGCGTCTGTTCATCGTTAATGCTTTGCAGCAGGTTTTCCAGTCGACGCAGGAAGAGGTAGGCCAGTCGCAACTGTTCGGCATCGTTTTCCGGAAGCAAATGCAGTGCGGCGATCGCGCTTAACGTCGGCAGCAGTGAACGCGATTGCAGCGACGGCTCACGCCCGCCGCGAATCAACTGAAATACCTGCACAATAAATTCGATTTCGCGAATGCCGCCCGCGCCGAGCTTGATGTTATCTTTCAGCCCCCGGCGACGAACTTCACGCGCAATCATCCCCTTCATATTGCGCAACGACTGGATCACACTGAAGTCGATATAACGGCGGAAGACGAATGGGCGCAGCATGGCGCGCAGTTCATCGACATAACGACCGTCGGTATCGCCCATGATCCGCGCCTTGACCATCGCGTAGCGCTCCCAGTCGCGCCCTTGCTCCTGGTAATAATCTTCCAGCGCCGCAAAACTCAGCACCAGCGGGCCGCTGTCGCCAAACGGACGCAGCCGCATGTCCACCCGATAGACAAAACCATCCTGGGTAGGCTGATCCAGAACCTTGATCAGCCGCTGCCCCATGCGTGTAAAAAACTGCGCGTTATCGAGTTCGCGGCGTCCCCCCTGGGTAGAGCCGTGCTCAGGCCAGGCAAAGATCAGATCGATGTCCGAAGAAAAATTCAGCTCACCGCCGCCCAGTTTGCCCATGCCCAAAATCAGCAGCGGCTGTGGGATACCGTCCTGACTGCACGGCGTTCCCCATTCCCGACAGCAGGCGTCGTACAGCCAGTCGCGTGCGCTGACGATCAGCGTTTCGGCCAGATGGCTTAACTGTTGCAGAATGTCGGTATCGTCCACCAGCGACAGCGCCTGCGCCCAGGCAATGCGCACCATCACGCGGCGGCGAAACAGACGCAGCTCATGCATCAGCGCCGCTTCATCATTCACCGTTGCCAGCGCCGCCTGTAACCATTCGCCGTATTGTTGCCAATCATCGGCCTGCGGCGGCGCGCTTTCCAGTTCCGTCAGCCAGTGAGGATGTGCAATGATGCTGTCCCGCACAAAATCACTGAATGTAAGTACTGACTTCGCTTGTACGCCAGATACGGATTCAGGTAACTGCTCTGCAATGGTTTGCCAGTACTGCTGTAACGGTGACGAAAGCGGCTTCATTAAAAGGTTCCTTGTAACGTTGCCGGATGGGGGCATTACGCCTTATCCGGTCTACAAAACATGTCGATCCGTAGGCCTGATAAGCGCAGCGCCATCAGGCACTCCGGTTATCGTTTCCCGCTGTGCAACCAGAACGGTTGCTGGTTGTTCGCCTCATTGCGGAAATGTTCAATTTCAATGTGTTGGCCGTTGGCAATAGCGTGATACAGCCCTTGCCAGTTCTCCAGCCAGGCCTGAACCACCGGCGTATCGTAATACCCCGCCAGCAGTAAAACGGTGTCGATATCGCGGCGTAAACGCGGCAACTGATCGTGATACTGGTCACCCAGCGGTTGTCCAAAAACGCTTTTCAGCTCAGCGGCGGTACGCGAAAGATGGATATCGGCGAAGCGCTTGAAAGAATCCGCCATTTTGGCCTGCGCCTTTGCATCCAGAAACGGCTGCCAGGCTTTGGTCACCAGCCACTCAGTCAGCGCCAGTTTCGCCATCGCCGTTTGGGTGGTATACACCGCCGTCACGGCAGAAACCGCAGAAGCGATGGTCGCTTCCGACTGGGTGAGCAGATCACGTAAGTGAGCGCTCGCTTTACGCGGAACGATGCCGCCAAACAGCATCAGGGTGTGACGCACCAGGCCCATCGCGGCCAGCACATGCGCCTTCGCGGCCTTATTGTCGCGAACCCAGAGTTCTTCGTGGTACTGCCATTGTGCCAGCGCCAGCTCCAGAGCGGCTTCCAGCCCGTGTTCCACGCTGGCTTTCGCGGGTGCTTTCAGCACCGCAGTCGGTTTGATCTCGCGTGGAGGATTCCCCTGCGCCAGATGATATCCACGCGCCGCTTTACTCAGGCTGCCCTGGCGCAGACCCGCCTGGTTCACCAGCTGATTCGCCAGCTTCAGAACCGCCCGGGTGTCGCCGCTCAGCAGTTCAAGCTCCAGCTCGCAAATCGGCTCCGCCAGTTCACCTGCTTTCACTTCGCCTAAATCGAGGGCGATTTCAATCTGGCTGCCATCCACGGTCAACAGCCATTTTTCACGTTCAAAATCGGTGCTGAACAGCGGCTGCACGCGGGAGAGGAGATCGGCAGGCAGCTCACCGTTGGGCCACACCTCCGGCGGAAATTGCGTTAAATCCAGCGTGGGCTCATTCAGGGGAACATTGTATTCCGGTCGCTGGTGTAAACCGCCGGTCACTCGTCCGGCAATTTTTAGGGTCATCTCATAGCGACCTTTCTCCCCACGAATACGCAGCCCCATATCGTGACCACGCAACCACTTATCCTCGGTCTCGTAGTAAATATTCAACAACGGGCTGGGTGCATGATGCTCGCCTCCGAGCGTATTCAGATGGTCACGCAGCGCGTTCACGGCGTCGTGATTAACGATAAATTTTAATTCAATTTCCTGAGCCATGGCCTTGTACTTACCGGTTATGTCACATAAGAGAGAATCACGACGAACTTACGGTGATCTTTTTTGTCAGTAGATAGTATTTTGCGCCAAATTGCCATGCAACGAGCAATTTGACGGGCGTAAAAGTTTTGAAGTAGCGGTAAACCGGACACAGATGATTCCGATTGATGTTGAATGCTTTGCGTAGAGACACTGATACCACTACTATCGTTCCACTTTCTATGACAATAACGACAGCCTGATGCCAAAATTACGCCTGATTGGATTTATGTTACTCGCACTTAGCGCTACTGCCGTGTCTCACGCCGAAGAAAAGCGCTATGTCTCTGATGAACTGAACACCTGGGTCCGCAGTGGTCCGGGGGATAATTATCGCCTCGTTGGCACGGTCAACGCGGGCGAAGAAGTCACACTGTTACAAACTGACGCCAACACAAACTACGCGCAGGTTAAAGACAGCACCGGGCGGACGGCCTGGATCCCGATGAAAGAGCTGAACAGCACGCCCAGCCTGCGCACCCGCGTGCCGGATCTGGAAAATCAGGTCAAAACGCTGACCGATAAGCTCAACAATATTGACACCACCTGGAATCAACGCACGGCTGACATGCAGCAGAAAGTGTCGCAGAGCGACAGCGTGATCAATGGGCTGAAAGAAGAGAATCAGAAGCTGAAGAACGAGCTGATTGTGGCGCAGAAGAAGGTCAGCGCCGCGAATTTGCAGCTTGATGATAAGCAACGCACCATCATCATGCAGTGGTTTATGTATGGCGGCGGCGTGCTGGGGCTTGGCCTGCTGCTCGGTTTGATCCTGCCGCACATGATCCCAAGCCGAAAACGCAAAGACCGCTGGATGAACTAAATCGCCTTCTCCGCCACACTGTCATATGATTAAGGGATTGTATTTCCCTGGAGAGGTGGTGTGGCGTGAAGATTTATCTGGTCGGTGGTGCGGTTCGGGATACGCTGTTAGGGCTACCGGTTAAAGATAAAGATTGGGTGGTGGTTGGCGCCACGCCGCAACAAATGCTCGACGCGGGCTACCAGCAGGTAGGTCGTGATTTTCCTGTTTTTCTCCATCCGCAAACCCACGAAGAGTATGCCCTGGCGCGTACCGAGCGTAAGTCTGGCTCGGGCTATACCGGATTCACCTGTTATGCCGCGCCGGACGTCACGCTGGAAGACGATCTCCAGCGCCGTGACCTGACCATTAATGCCCTGGCGCAAGATGGTGACGGTGAGATCGTCGATCCCTATCACGGTCGGCGCGATCTGGAGCAACGCCTGCTGCGCCATGTTTCACCAGCCTTTAATGAAGATCCGCTTCGCGTCCTGCGGGTGGCGCGTTTTGCCGCCCGCTATGCGCATCTGAGCTTCCGCATTGCTGACGAAACCATGGCCCTGATGCGCGAAATGACGCACGCCGGTGAACTGGAACACCTGACGGCAGAGCGCGTGTGGAAAGAGACCGAGAACGCGTTAACCACGCGTAACCCGCAGGTCTATTTCCAGGTCTTACGCGACTGTGGCGCGCTACGCGTGTTGTTCCCGGAGGTTGATGCGCTGTTTGGCGTCCCTGCTCCGGCGAAGTGGCATCCGGAAATCGATACCGGGATTCATACCCTGATGACGTTGTCGATGGCGGCGCTGCTCAGTCCGGAAGTTGACGTGCGTTTTGCCACGCTGTGTCATGACCTCGGCAAAGGCCTGACTCCGCCGGAGCTCTGGCCGCGTCACCACGGGCACGGCCCGGCGGGCGTCAGACTGGTCGAACAGTTATGCCAGCGCCTGCGCGTCCCGAATGAAATCCGTGATTTAGCCAAACTGGTGGCGGAGTTCCACGATCTCATTCATACCTTCCCGATACTGCAACCTAAAACCATCGTGAAACTGTTTGATTCAATCGATGCCTGGCGCAAACCGCAACGCGTGGAGCAAATTGCGCTCACCAGCGAAGCTGACGTGCGCGGACGGACGGGATTTGAAGCCGCGGATTATCCGCAGGGGCGTTTGCTGCGGGAAGCGTGGAAAGTGGCGCAATCGGTGCCCACCAAAGACGTTGTCGAGGCCGGATTTAAAGGTATTGAGATTCGCGAGGAGTTGACCCGACGCCGGATTGCGGCGCTTGCCCGCTGGAAAGAGACTCGCTTCCCGAAGGCGGTCAATTAAGGTGTGAATGCCGGATGGCGCTGCGCTCATCCGGCATGAGAGGTCGGTCAGAAAAACACCACGTAGACCGCCGCGGCGACGATAAAACGATAGATCGCGAACGGTATGAAGGAGATCCGCTTAATCAATTGCAGGAAGGTTTTGATGGCAACCAATGCAACTACGAAGGCGGTGACAAAACCGACGGCAAACATGGGGATATCAGCCGCCGTCAGAAACGACCAGCTTTTGTAGAGATCCAATGCGGTGGCCCCCATCATCATCGGTACAGCCAGCAGGAACGAAAATTCAGACGCGGCATAACGGCTCACACCCATCAGCATCCCGCCGGAAATGGTCGCCCCGGAACGGGAGAAACCCGGCCACAACGCCAGGCACTGGAAGCAGCCAATCATGAATGCCTGACGGTAAGTCATGTCGTCCAGACCCGGTGCGCGCGGTTCTTTCGGTTTCAGACACTCTGCAGCGATCAACAGTAAACCGCCCACCACCAGCGCATACATCACATTAACCGGGTTAAACAGCGATTTGATCGTATCGTGGAAGACCAGTCCCAACACCACCGCCGGGATCATCCCCAACAGAATGTGGATCAGCGTTAAACGGCCTTTACTTTCCCCTTCACGCTGCAACGGACGACCAAAGTGAATACCGATCAGGCCAAACAGACGCCGCCAGAACATCACCACTACCGCGAGAATGGACCCCAACTGGATCACCACTTCAAACGTCTTTGCCGTATCACCCTCAAATCCCAACAGGTGGCCCACAATGATCATGTGTCCGGTGCTGGAAACTGGCAAAAACTCCGTCAATCCTTCGACCACACCCAAAATTGCCGCAATCAGCAGCGAGTGCATATCGCTCATCAATAAACCCCTAAGTAGAAAAATTTACAGCGCAAAATGATCCAGCTTCATACCCTCAATAATTTGCGTGCAGCCAACGCACATGCAACCTGAAGTATGACGGGTATAGGACTCTTTTATATCCGTTTGGTTTAACAAATATGAAGATAATTATTTTTCTTTCAGATTATTGCTACGCTCAATGATTACGCCCACATTGGCCGCGCGCGCCACCGCGCCGGGCTTACTGAGTTTGATGCGCACCCACGGCGAATTAAAGCGCGTCAGCAGCAGTTCGGCCACCTCTTCGGCAACGCGCTCCACCAGCGCGAAACGCCCGCCTTCTACATGATTAACAATCGTCTCGGCGATATCCGCATAGCTCAGGCAATCGGCGACATCGTCACTTTTTGCTGATTTTCGGTTATCCCATGCCATTTCGATATCGAACACCAGCTTCTGTTCAATCGTCTGTTCCCAGTCGTAAACACCAATAGTGGTGATTACCGAAAGTTGCTCTATAAATACAATATCCATCACGACCTGCCTGCTTTTTGGCTAACCCGGATACCACTTCCGGCGAAATATGCGTATTATCCACAGAAGTAGCGTTTTACACGACATTTTCAAAACGGAACAGCTTATGAGTGCAATCGCGCCTGGAATGATCCTCTTCGCGTACCTCTGCGGCTCCATTTCCAGTGCCATTCTGGTCTGCCGCATTGCTGGCTTGCCCGATCCGCGTAGCAGCGGCTCCGGCAACCCTGGCGCGACCAATGTGTTACGAATCGGTGGCAAGGGAGCAGCCGCAGCGGTCCTGATTTTCGACGTCCTGAAAGGGATGTTGCCCGTCTGGGGCGCGTATGCGCTGGGCGTTAGCCCGTTCTGGTTGGGTCTTATCGCCATCGCCGCCTGTCTGGGGCATATCTGGCCAGTCTTCTTTGGCTTCAAAGGAGGAAAAGGCGTGGCAACAGCCTTTGGCGCTATCGCGCCTATCGGTTGGGATCTCACCGGCGTAATGGCGGGCACCTGGTTGCTCACCGTTCTGTTAAGCGGCTATTCATCGCTGGGAGCGATCGTCAGCGCGCTGATTGCCCCGTTCTATGTCTGGTGGTTCAAACCGCAGTTCACCTTCCCGGTCTCCATGCTGTCGTGCCTGATTTTGCTGCGCCATCATGACAACATCCAGCGCCTGTGGCGCCGCCAGGAAACGAAAATCTGGACCAAACTGCGCAAGAGACGCGAGAAAGATCCCGAGTGAAGTTGGCCGGAAATGGCGTTGTCCAGCCCGGCCTACAGCACCTGATAGCCCTCGTCCGGCTTGCCTAAGCGCTGCTGGCACCATGCTGCCAGAAACTCCACACAGACTCTGAGCTTCACGCTGCGGTACAGTGGTTCCTGATATACCGCCCAGATGTTGGCGCTCTGCGCATATTCCGGCAACACTCGCACCAGTTTGCCGCTTACCAGAAACGGCTGCACATCCCACTCTGAACGCAACATAATGCCTTTGCCTTCCAGCGCCCATTGCAGAACGACTTCACCGCTGTTGGAAGAGAGATGCCCGCTCACTTTGACCGATTTTTTCGTCGTGCCATTTCCCAGTTCCCATATTCCGTGCGTCATGTCACGCTCTTTTGTCACCAGGCAATCATGGTGACTTAATTCCTGCAAGGTTTTGGGTTCAGGATATTTTTGTAAATATTCTGGGGAGGCACACAATATTCTTTTATTCTTTGTTAACAAATGCGCAATATAATAATCCGGGATCTCATCGTTAATACGAATATCGAGATCGATATTATCCTGAACCAAATCAATTTGCCGATCGAAGAGTTCAAAATGGACCTGTAACTCAGGATAATTGCGCATCAATTCGGTAATCGCAGGTGCAATATGACTGCGGCCAAATCCGAAGCTACAGCCAATACGAATCATCCCTTCCGGGCGCGTTTTGATTTGCGTCACATCATCAATCAGGCGCTGATATTGCGTCAGGATCACCAGTGCCTGTTCATAACAACGCTGACCGCTTTCCGTCAGCGCCACCCCGCGCGCCGAGCGGTTAAGCAGCGTAGTGCCGAGCGTAGTTTCCAGAATCTGGATCCGCTTCGTCACAAAGGCAGGCGTTTGTCCGAGGGCGCATGCTGCGGCGCTAAAACTGCCCGTATGGACGATTTCCACCAACACCTGAAGGTCTTTGGCTAAGGGCCAGTTTTTGAGCATTTTTCGGGGTGTCCATGATAATTGATACCTGAAGTGTAATTCTCAATCTAAGGTTAATCTCTGCCTTTGCTCAATTTTCATCATCTTTCTTCAACATCATTCACGAACTGTTAATTGCATATACACAGTGGCAAATAATATAAAACCACACATTCAATGGTAGTTTGTGAGGGAGAATTTATTTCCAGACAAATAAAAGAACTGGAGTTGACATGATGAGCAATCAAAATAATCAAAATGCGGTTAGTACGCTGACGGAAATAGTCGCCAATTTTACCGCCATGATTTCCACGCGCATGCCCGACGATGTGGTGGACAAATTAAAACAGCTACGGGATGCCGAAACCTCAAAGATGGGGCAAATCATCTACCACACGATGTTCGACAACATGCAGAAGGCTATCGATCTTAACCGTCCGGCTTGCCAGGACACCGGTGAGATCATGTTCTTCGTGAAGGTTGGCTCCCGTTTCCCGCTATTGGGTGAGTTGCAAAGCATTCTCAAGCAAGCGGTGGAAGACGCCACGGTGAAAGCGCCGCTGCGCCACAACGCGGTAGAAATTTTTGACGAAGTGAATACCGGTAAAAACACCGGTAGCGGCGTACCGTGGGTGACATGGGACATTGTCCCTGATGGCGAAGACGCGGAAATTGAAGTTTACATGGCCGGCGGCGGCTGCACGTTGCCGGGGCGCTCCAAAGTGCTGATGCCTTCCGAAGGCTACGAAGGCGTGGTGAAGTTCGTCTTTGAAAACATCTCGACGCTGGCCGTCAACGCCTGCCCGCCGGTGCTGGTCGGTGTGGGGATCGCCACCTCCGTTGAAACCGCCGCCGTGCTGTCCCGTAAAGCGGTACTGCGTCCGATCGGCACCCGCCATCCGAACCCCAAAGCGGCAGAGCTTGAATTGCGTCTGGAAGAAGGGTTGAACCGGCTGGGCATTGGCCCGCAGGGGCTCACCGGCAACAGTTCGGTGATGGGCGTGCATATTGAATCCGCCGCGCGTCACCCGTCGACCATTGGCGTCGCTGTCTCTACCGGCTGCTGGGCGCACCGTCGCGGTACGCTGCTGGTCCATTCTGACCTCTCCTTCGAAAACCTGTCTCACACCCGGAGCGCGTTATGAAAAAGATCCTCACAACCCCGATCAAAGCCGAAGACCTGGAAGACATCCGCGTTGGCGATGTGATCTATCTGACCGGTACGCTGGTGACCTGCCGCGACGTCTGCCACCGCCGCCTGATCGAACTAAAGCGCCCGATCCCCTACGACCTCAACGGTAAAGCGATTTTCCATGCCGGACCGATCGTGCGTAAGAACGGTGAAAAATGGGAGATGGTCTCCGTCGGCCCCACCACCAGCATGCGCATGGAAGCCTTTGAAAAAGAGTTCATTGAGCAGACGGGTGTCAAACTGGTGGTGGGTAAAGGCGGCATGGGGCCGCTAACGGAAGAAGGTTGCCAGAAGTTCAAGGCGCTACACGTGATCTTCCCGGCAGGCTGCGCGGTGCTGGCAGCCACTCAAGTGGAAGAGATCGAAGAAGTGCACTGGATGGAGCTCGGTATGCCGGAATCGCTGTGGGTTTGCCGGGTGAAAGAGTTCGGTCCGCTGATTGTCTCTATCGACACCCACGGCAACAACCTGATCGCCGAAAACAAAAAACAGTTCGCCGAACGTCGCGGTCCCATCGTCGACGAAATCTGCGAACACGTGCATTACATCAAATAACCCTTCCGGAGAGGCCTCGGCCTCTCCCTCTTTCGCAGGGATACGACAATGGCACCTTTATCTGGTTGGTGGCGATATCTGGCTCCGCTGGTGGTCATCGCCATTATTGCTGTTTTGCCCGTCCCCACCGGTCTTGAGAGCCACACCTGGCTCTACTTTGCGGTCTTTACCGGGGTTATCGTGGGACTCATTCTGGAACCGGTACCCGGCGCAGTCGTGGCGATGATTGGGATATCAATTATCGCGGTTCTCTCGCCGTGGCTTTTGTTCAGCCCCGAACAACTCGCCCAGGACGGATTCAAATTTACGTCCAAAGCGCTGTCGTGGGCAGTTTCTGGTTTTTCTAACTCGGTGATCTGGTTGATTTTCGCCGCCTTCATGTTTGGCACCGGCTATGAAAAAACCGGCCTCGGGCGGCGTATCGCGCTGATGCTAGTGAAAAAAATGGGGCACCGCACGCTGTTTCTCGGCTACGCGGTGATGTTCTCCGAGCTGATTCTTGCTCCCGTTACACCGTCTAACTCCGCACGCGGCGCAGGGATCATCTACCCCATTATCCGCAACCTGCCGCCGCTCTATAACTCAAAACCCAACGATCCCAGCGCCCGTTCCATTGGTTCTTATATTATGTGGATGGGGATCACCGCCGACTGCGTGACCAGCGCCATTTTCCTGACGGCGATGGCACCGAACCTGCTGCTAATTGGTCTGATGAAGACCGCGTCCCATACGGCGCTGAGCTGGGGCGACTGGTTCTTAGGCATGCTGCCGCTGAGCATTCTGCTGGTTCTGTTGGTGCCGTGGCTCGCCTATGTGCTATATCCGCCCGTGCTGAAGTCGGGCGATCAGGTGCCACGCTGGGCGGAATCGGAACTCAAAGAGATGGGGCCGCTCTGCTCACGTGAGAAAAAGATGCTGGTGCTGATGGTAGGCGCCCTGGTGCTGTGGATCTTCGGTGGGGACTACATCGATGCCGCGATGGTCGGTTACAGCGTCGTTGCCCTGATGCTGGTGCTGCGCATCATCTCCTGGGATGACATCGTCAGTAATAAATCGGCGTGGAACGTCTTCTTCTGGCTGGCCTCGCTTATCACCCTCGCAACCGGACTGAACAACACCGGCTTTATCACCTGGTTTGGCAAACTGCTGGCGAGCGGATTGAGCGGCTACTCACCGGTGATGGTGATGATCGCGCTGATCGTGGTGTTCTGGCTGTTGCGTTACTTCTTTGCCAGCGCCACGGCGTATACGTCCGCGCTGGCACCGATGATGATCGCCGCCGCGCTGGCGATGCCGGAAATTCCCTTACCGGTCTTCTGCCTGATGGTCGGTGCGGCTATTGGTCTGGGCAGCATTCTCACTCCGTATGCGACCGGACCAAGCCCTATCTACTATGGCAGCGGTTATCTGCCGACCGTGGATTACTGGCGGCTGGGGGCAATTTTCGGCCTGATTTTCCTGGTGCTGCTGCTGGCGACCGGGCTTATCTGGATGCCTCTCGTTTTGCTTTAACCCCGTTGGGGCGGCAGGGCTGTCGCCCCTTTTTTCCATAAGCGTCTCATATGACCGTTTTCCCGCCGCGCTGAGGCATACTTTTTGCTATGCAAACACCCTCACGCTGAGAAGGGAAACGCTCTGGAAACCCTTGCGCACAAGACACCGACACGGGGCTGGCAGGCCGAACTCGACCTGCGGTTTAGCCATACCGCGCACAAAACGGTGCTCACGCACGCACGCCACGTCGGTCCCCTGACGGTTCAACGGCCATTTTATCCGCAAGACGATGTTTGCCACCTCTATTTACTCCACCCGCCCGGCGGAATTGTCGGCGGTGATGAGCTGCACATTTCCGTCACGCTGGACGAAAACAGTCACGTATTAATCACCATGCCCGGCGCGGGTAAGTTTTATCGTAGCGCAGGCCCACAGGCGTGCCTGCATCAGACGTTCACACTGGCCCCAAACGCGACGCTGGAATGGCTGCCGCAGGATACGATCCTGTTCCCCGGCGCTAACGCCAGCCTCCGCTCCGTATTTCATCTCACCGCTGAAAGCCGCCTGCTGGGCTGGGATCTGCTCTGCCTCGGGCGACCGGTTATGCAAGAAACGTTCAGCCACGGCACGCTGCATAACCGTCTGGAGATCTGGCGCGACGGGCAGCCGCTGCTCATTGAACGCCTGACGCTGAGGGATGGGGATCTCTCGGCCATCGCCAGCCAGCCGTGGTGCGGTACCCTGCTCTGCTATCCGGCTACGGAACAGATGCTCGACGGTGCGCGGGAACGTCTTGCTCCGCTCGGTGATTATGCCGGGGCAACGCTCGTCGACTCACTGCTGACGGTTCGTTTTCTGGCTGACGACAACCTGATTGTTCAGCGCGTCATGCGCGAAATCTGGCAGTTTTTACGCCCGCTGTTAACCCAAAAACCACCGCACCTGCCGCGCATCTGGCAAACCTGAGAGACGCTTATGGAACTGACCCCCAGAGAAAAAGACAAACTGTTGCTCTTTACCGCCGCACTGGTCGCAGAACGCCGACTGGCGCGGGGTCTGAAACTGAACTACCCGGAATCGGTGGCGCTCATCAGCGCATTCATCATGGAAGGCGCGCGCGACGGTAAAAGCGTCGCCTCGTTGATGGAAGATGGCCGCCACGTTCTGAACCGTGAGCAGGTGATGGAAGGCGTTCCGGAAATGATCCCGGACATCCAGGTGGAAGCGACCTTTCCGGACGGTTCGAAGCTGGTCACCGTTCACAGCCCGATCGTCTAAGGAGAACCCATGATTCCAGGCGAATACCGGATCGCAGCGGGAAACATTGCGATCAACGCAGGGCGCGAAACGCGCACGATCGTGATAGAAAACCATGGCGATCGCCCTATTCAGGTGGGATCGCACTACCACTTTTACGAGGTCAACCCGGCGCTCCGCTTTTCCCGCGAATCCGCGCTGGGTTTTCGGCTGAATATTCCGGCGGGAACGGCGGTACGTTTTGAACCGGGCCAAAAGCGAGAAGTCGAACTGGTTCGAGTGGCGGGCGCACAGCGTATTGTTGGCTTTCGCGGCGACGTCATGGGTGCGCTGGAGGTGAAGCATGGCTGAGATTTCCCGGCAGGCTTACGCCGACATGTTCGGCCCGACCACCGGCGATAAAGTGCGTCTGGCGGACACGGATCTGTGGATCGAAGTGGAAAACGACCTCACCACCTATGGCGAAGAGGTGAAATTCGGCGGCGGCAAAGTGATCCGCGATGGTATGGGCCAAGGACAGATGCCGTCTCAGGAATGCGTGGACCTGGTAATCACCAACGCGCTGATCGTCGATCACTGGGGGATCATCAAAGCGGATATCGGCATTAAAGACGGCAGGATCTTTGCCATCGGCAAAGCCGGGAATCCGGATATTCAGCCTGACGTAACGATCCCGATCGGCGTCGCCACCGAAGCGATCGCCGGTGAAGGCAAGATCGTGACCGCAGGCGGCGTGGATACCCATATTCACTGGATCTGCCCGCAACAGGCGGAAGAGGCGCTGGTCTCCGGCGTGACGACAATGATTGGCGGCGGTACCGGACCGGCAGCTGGCACCAACGCCACCACCTGTACGCCGGGGCCGTGGTACATCGCCCGGATGCTACAGGCGGCGGATACGCTGCCCGTCAATATCGGTCTGCTGGGCAAAGGCAATGGCTCCCACCCCGATGCACTGCGCGAGCAGGTTGCCGCCGGTGCCATCGGCCTGAAAATTCACGAAGACTGGGGCGCGACGCCTGCGGCTATCGACTGCGCGCTAACCGTGGCCGATGAGATGGACATTCAGGTGGCGCTGCACAGCGATACTCTGAACGAGTCAGGCTTTGTCGAAGATACGCTGGCGGCGATTGGCGATCGTACCATCCACACCTTTCACACCGAAGGGGCCGGCGGCGGGCATGCGCCAGATATCATCACCGCCTGCGCGCATCCGAATATCCTGCCCTCCTCCACTAACCCGACGCTGCCCTATACCGTCAATACCATTGATGAACACCTCGACATGCTGATGGTTTGCCACCACCTCGATCCGGATATTGCCGAAGACGTGGCCTTTGCCGAATCACGGATCCGTCGGGAGACCATCGCCGCCGAAGATGTGTTACACGATATTGGCGCGTTTTCTCTGACCTCATCGGATTCACAGGCGATGGGGCGCGTGGGAGAAGTGATCCTGCGCACCTGGCAGGTGGCGCACCGGATGAAGGTTCAGCGCGGTCCCTTGGCCGAGGAGACGGGGGAGAACGATAATCTGCGCGTGAAGCGCTATATCGCCAAGTACACCATTAACCCGGCACTGACCCACGGTATCGCTCACGAAGTCGGCTCCATTGAAGCCGGAAAGCTGGCGGATCTGGTGCTCTGGTCACCGGCCTTTTTCGGCGTGAAGCCTGCAACGATCGTGAAAGGCGGCATGATCGCCTGCGCACCAATGGGGGACATCAATGCTTCCATCCCCACGCCGCAACCGGTGCATTACCGCATGATGTTTGGCGCGCTCGGCGCGGCGCGTCATCATTCCCGGTTGACTTTTCTGTCGCAGGCGGCGGTAGAAAACGGTGTCGCACAGCAGCTCAATTTGCAAAGCCAAACCGCCGTGGTGAAAGGCTGCCGGACGGTGAAAAAAGCCGACATGATCCACAACAGCCTGCAACCGACTATCACCGTGGATGCCCAGACCTACGAGGTCCGCATCGACGGCGAACTCATTACCAGCGACCCCGCTGACGTTCTGCCGATGGCGCAACGTTACTTTTTATTTTGAGGAGCCGAGATGCTGTTATTGACGCAACGCGTTGACACCCCAGCGCACATCACCGCCACGCTGACGCTGCCGATTGATATCCGCGTGAAGAGCCGGGCGAAAGTACAGCTCAATGACGGGCGTGAGGCGGGGCTGATGCTGCCCCGAGGCTTGCTGCTGCGCGGCGGTGATTGCCTGAGCACTGAAGATGGCACGGAGGTGGTAGAAATTATCGCTGCCAGCGAAGCGGTATCGGTGGTGCGTTGCACCGATCCGTTCCTGCTTGCGAAAGCCTGCTACCACCTCGGCAACCGTCACGTCCCATTGCAAATTTTGCCGGACGAACTGCGCTATCACCACGATCACGTTCTGGACACCATGCTGCGCCAGTTCAGGTTAGAGGTGACCTTTGCCCATCTGCCGTTTGAACCCGAGGCCGGGGCGTATGCCGGTGAATCCCACGGCCATCACCACAGCCATGCGCACTGATGCGTGACGCACAACAGCAGTTGCGTTTGCTGCAACTCGCCAGCAGCAGCCTGCCGGTGGGCTCGTTTACCTGGTCCCAGGGGCTGGAGTGGGCGGTTGAAACCGGCTGGGTGAACAGCGTGGACACCTTCGAATGCTGGCAAACCCGACAGATGGAAAATAACGTTTTCACCGTCGACCTGCCGCTGTTTGCCCGTCTGTATCACGCCTGTGAGCAGGATGATATTGACGCCGCACGACGCTGGAGCGCGTATCTGCTGGCCTGCAGGGAAACCCGCGAGCTGCGGGAAGAAGAACGTAGCCGGGGTGTCGCGTTCACCCGACTGGTGGTCGACTGGCAGCCAGAGTGCCCGCAGCAATGGCGCGCACGTTTTGCCGACAGTCAGCTCTGCGGTATGGCCTGGCTCGGCGTGCAGTGGCGCATTCCGCTGCATGACCTGGCGTTAACGCTCGGCTACAGCTGGATCGAGAGCGCCGTGATGGCCGGCGTCAAGCTGGTGCCGTTTGGCCAACAGGCCGCGCAACGGCTGATTATTTCACTTTGCGCGCAATACGCCAAAGGCATGGCGCAAGCGCTGGCGTGTCCGGACGACCGTCTGGGTTCCGCCACGCCGCTGGCGGCCATCGCCTCTGCACGCCATGAAACCCAATATTGCCGTTTATTTCGCTCCTGAGGAGAGACAATGAGTGAGTACAAACATCCCCTGCGCGTTGGCGTAGGCGGCCCGGTCGGTTCCGGTAAAACCGCCCTGCTGGAAGCGTTATGCAAAGCAATGCGCGATCGCTGGCAACTGGCGGTGGTCACCAACGATATCTACACCAAAGAGGATCAGCGGATTCTCACCGAAGCGGGCGCACTGGCGCCGGAACGTATTGTCGGTGTAGAAACCGGCGGCTGTCCGCACACCGCCATCCGCGAAGACGCCTCGATGAATCTGGCCGCGGTGGAAGCATTAAGCGAAAAATTTGGCAATCTGGATTTGATTTTTGTCGAGAGCGGCGGCGACAACCTGAGTGCTACCTTCAGCCCGGAGCTGGCGGATCTGACGATCTATGTGATCGACGTCGCCGAAGGGGAAAAGATCCCGCGCAAGGGCGGACCAGGGATCACCAAATCGGATTTCCTGGTGATCAACAAAACCGATCTCGCCCCCTATGTCGGCGCGTCGCTGGAGGTGATGGAGCGCGATACGTTGCGCATGCGCGGCGAGCGCCCGTGGACATTTACCAATTTGAAATCGGGTGACGGTCTGGCGACGATTATTGCGTTTCTGGAAGACAGAGGAATGTTGCGGATGTAGTGCGGTGTATTGCTGAGTGGCGGCTTCGCCTGACCCGGCCTGCGGTCTTGTCGATCCGGTAAATGCAGAGAATAGATTCGTAGGCCCGGTAAGCGTAGCGCCACCGGGCAGGACAAACCCTACTTAAGCTGCTGGCAGTTCCGCCAACGGCCAGCGTGGACGCACGGTCACGCCGAGATCCGCCGTGGCGCCCGCTTTAAAGCGCACCATACCGGCATAGGCAATCATCGCCCCGTTATCGGTGCAAAATTCCGGACGGGCATAAAACACCTCACCACGACGTTTTTGCATCATCTCCGCCAGCTTCGCGCGCAGCGTGCGGTTGGCGCTGACGCCGCCTGCCATCACCAGACGCTTAAAGCCGGTCTGCTCCAGCGCACGTTTACACTTGATCATCAGCGTATCCACCACCGCGTCTTCAAACGCCCGGGCGATATCAGCACGGGTTTGATCATCGCCGCCGTTATTGCGGATAGTATTCGCCGCAAAGGTTTTCAGCCCTGAGAAGCTGAAATCCAGCCCCGGGCGATCGGTCATGGGCCGTGGGAAAACAAAACGTCCAGCGGTGCCCTGCGACGCCATTTTCGACAGCATCGGGCCGCCTGGATAGTCAAGCCCCAGCAGTTTGGCGGTTTTATCGAACGCTTCACCGGCGGCATCATCAATCGACTCACCCAACAGTTCATACTGTCCGACACCAGTCACGCTGATAAGCTGGGTATGTCCCCCCGACACCAACAGCGCCACGAAGGGGAATTCCGGCGGGTTATCTTCCAGCATTGGCGCCAGCAGATGTCCTTCCATGTGGTGTACGGGGATAGCGGGCACATTCCACGCAAACGCCAGAGAACGACCGACGGTTGCACCGACCAGCAGCGCGCCAACCAGACCCGGCCCTGCGGTATACGCCACCGCATCAATCTCTTTTGCACTCAGTCCCGCCTCTTTCAGCGCCGCCTGGATCAACGGCACCGTTTTGCGGACATGATCGCGGGAGGCCAGTTCAGGCACGACCCCGCCGTAGTCAGCATGTAATTTCACCTGACTATACAATTGGTTGGCTAACAGACCTTTTTCGTCGTCGTAAATGGCGATGCCGGTTTCATCGCAGGATGTTTCAATTCCCAGTACACGCATGACTTGTTTCTACCTCACTTTATTACCGCGCAGTGTAGGTCGAATGCGGGTAGATGTATACCCTCACTCCCGATTTCGTGTATACTCTCCCCCCTTATAAAAGTCCCTTTCAAAATCGCATCGGTGCTTTACAAAGCAGCAGCAATTGCAGTAAAATTCCGCACCATTTTGAAATAAGCTGGCGCTGATGCCAGCGGCAAACCGAATTTATTAAAGGTGAGAGTTACATGCCGGTAATTAAAGTACGTGAAAACGAGCCGTTCGACGTAGCACTGCGTCGCTTCAAGCGTTCCTGCGAGAAAGCAGGCGTTCTGGCGGAAGTTCGTCGTCGTGAGTTCTATGAAAAACCGACTACCGAACGTAAACGCGCTAAAGCTTCTGCTGTGAAACGTCACGCGAAGAAACTGGCTCGCGAAAACGCACGCCGCACTCGTCTGTACTAATCTCTGTCGGGGGCTGAGGCTCTCGATTCAGACCGAGTTGTAGTTGTAAGGCCGTGCTTCCGAAAGGAATGCGCGGCTTATTTTCGTTTATATACGTCATCATTCAAGCTGCCTCTGCGCTCGCTCACCCCAGTCACGTACTGATGTACGTTCCTGAGGATTCGCTCTTTTGCCGCCTTGATGCAACCTGAATGATTTTGTGTATATGAGTCATAAAAAATAAACGGGGCATATGGCTGGACGAATCCCACGCGTATTTATCAATGACCTGCTGGCACGAACCGACATCGTCGATCTCATCGACGCGCGGGTAAAGCTGAAAAAGCAGGGCAAGAATTATCATGCGTGCTGTCCGTTCCATAACGAAAAAACCCCCTCTTTCACCGTAAACGGTGAAAAACAGTTTTATCACTGCTTCGGATGCGGCGCGCACGGCAACGTCATCGACTTCCTGATGAACTACGACAAGCTCGAGTTCGTGGAAACCGTCGAAGAACTGGCGGCCATGCATAATCTTGACGTCCCGTTTGAAGCAGGCACAGGTCCCAGCCAGATAGAGCGCCATCAACGGCAAAGCCTTTATCAACTGATGGATGGCCTGAACACGTTTTATCAGCAATCTCTGATGCAACCCGCCGCTACCCCTGCGCGCCAGTATCTGGAAAAGCGAGGACTCAGTAGTGAAGTGATCGCGCGTTTTGCTATTGGCTTTGCGCCCCCCGGTTGGGACAACGTCCTGAAACGGTTTGGCGGCAATAGCGAAAATCGCCAGTCACTGGTGGATGCGGGCATGTTGGTCACCAACGATCAGGGACGCAGTTACGATCGCTTCCGCGAACGGGTGATGTTCCCCATCCGCGACAAGCGTGGTCGGGTGATAGGTTTTGGTGGTCGTGTGCTGGGTGATGCCCTGCCTAAGTACCTTAACTCCCCGGAAACCGATATTTTCCATAAGGGTCGCCAGCTGTATGGCCTTTATGAAGCGCAGCAGGATAACGCCGATCCGCAACGTCTGTTAGTAGTGGAAGGCTATATGGATGTGGTGGCGCTGGCGCAGTATGGCATTAACTATGCCGTAGCTTCGCTGGGTACTTCAACCACCGCCGATCATATCCAGCTCCTGTTCCGCGCCACGAATAACGTCATATGCTGTTATGACGGTGACCGGGCAGGACGAGACGCCGCCTGGCGCGCGCTGGAAACCGCTTTGCCGTACATGACAGATGGTCGTCAGCTACGCTTTATGTTTTTACCAGATGGCGAAGACCCCGATACGCTGGTGCGGAAAGAGGGGAAAGAGGCATTCGAAGCCCGGATGGAGCAGGCCCTGCCGCTCTCCGCGTTTTTGTTTAATAGCCTGCTGCCACAGGTGGACCTGAGCACTCCAGACGGGCGTGCGCAGTTGAGTACGCTGGCGCTGCCGCTCATCACACAGGTACCGGGTGAAACGCTGCGCATTTATCTGCGCCAGGAATTGGGAAACAAGCTTGGCATTCTGGATGACAGCCAACTTGAACGATTGATGCCAAAATTGTCTGAAAGTGGGGCTTCCCGACCCGCTCCGCAGCTAAAACGCACGACCATGCGTATACTGATAGGACTGTTGGTGCAAAATCCGGAACTGGCGCCGCTGGTGCCGCCGTTAAGCGGTCTGGATCAGAATAAACTGCCCGGACTTGGTTTATTTGCCGAACTGGTCAACACGTGTTTGTCCCAGCCCGGGCTGACTACCGGACAGCTTTTAGAACACTATCGTGGCACAAATGATGCGGCCACCCTTGAAAAACTGTCGATGTGGGACGATATAGCAGATAAGGATATTGCTGAAAAAACCTTCACCGACTCACTCAACCATATGTTTGATTCGATGCTTGAGCTGCGCCAGGAAGAGCTAATTGCCCGCGAGCGCACACACGGTTTAAGCAACGAAGAACGCCGGGAACTCTGGACATTAAACCAGGAACTGGCGAAGAAATAACTGAAGCAGACAAAATCATTCGAGTTGTATCAAGGCAGCAAGAGAACGCCGCTAGCGCAGAGACAACTTGAAGGGTGAACTATTTAACGGCTTAAGTGCCGAATAGCGATCGGGAAGCCCCCGACAGCCGCACTGAGAGGCAGCGGCACAAATATAAGTACGCCCTCGCTTTAAATGTTGGCAGCAACGGCTTGCTGACGCTAATCAAACGAATTAAGTGTGGATACCGTCTTATGGAGCAAAACCCGCAGTCACAGCTGAAGCTTCTTGTCACCCGTGGTAAGGAGCAAGGCTATCTGACCTATGCCGAGGTCAATGACCATCTGCCGGAAGATATCGTCGATTCAGATCAGATTGAAGATATCATCCAAATGATCAACGACATGGGTATTCAGGTGATGGAAGAAGCACCGGATGCCGATGATCTGCTACTTGCTGAAAACACCACCAGTACCGACGAAGACGCGGAAGAAGCGGCCGCGCAAGTTCTGTCCAGCGTAGAGTCAGAAATCGGTCGTACCACTGACCCGGTTCGCATGTACATGCGTGAAATGGGTACCGTTGAACTGTTGACCCGCGAAGGCGAAATCGATATTGCGAAACGCATCGAAGACGGGATCAACCAGGTTCAGTGCTCCGTTGCCGAATATCCAGAAGCCATTACCTATCTGCTTGAGCAGTACGATCGTGTTGAGGCTGAAGAAGCCCGTCTGTCCGATCTGATCACCGGTTTTGTCGATCCGAACGCGGAAGAAGATTTGGCGCCGACCGCCACTCACGTTGGCTCTGAGTTGTCTCAGGAAGACCTGGATGACGACGAGGACGAAGACGAGGAAGAAGACGACGACAGCAGCGATGACGACAACAGCATCGACCCTGAGCTGGCGCGCGAGAAGTTCGGTGAACTGCGTACGCAGTACGAAGTCACGCGTGACACCATCAAAGCGAAAGGTCGTAGCCACGCCGATGCTCAGGCTGAGATCCTGAAGCTGTCTGAAGTGTTCAAACAGTTCCGTCTGGTGCCGAAGCAGTTCGACTACCTGGTGAACAGCATGCGCGTCATGATGGACAGGGTTCGTACCCAGGAACGTCTGATCATGAAGCTCTGCGTTGAGCAGTGCAAAATGCCGAAGAAGAACTTCATCACCCTGTTCACCGGCAACGAAACCAGTGAAACCTGGTTCAACGCGGCTATCGCGATGAACAAACCGTGGTCCGAAAAACTGCACGATGTGGCCGATGACGTTCACCGTGGCCTGCAGAAACTGCAACAGATTGAAGAAGAGACCGGCCTGACTATCGAGCAGGTCAAAGACATCAACCGTCGTATGTCCATCGGCGAAGCGAAAGCGCGTCGTGCGAAGAAAGAGATGGTTGAAGCCAACTTACGTCTGGTTATCTCTATCGCCAAGAAATACACCAACCGTGGTCTGCAGTTCCTGGATCTGATTCAGGAAGGCAACATCGGTCTGATGAAAGCGGTCGATAAGTTCGAATACCGTCGTGGTTACAAGTTCTCCACCTACGCAACCTGGTGGATCCGTCAGGCGATCACCCGCTCTATCGCGGATCAGGCGCGCACCATCCGTATTCCGGTGCATATGATTGAGACAATCAACAAACTCAACCGTATCTCTCGCCAGATGCTGCAAGAGATGGGTCGCGAGCCGACGCCGGAAGAGCTGGCCGAGCGCATGCTGATGCCGGAAGACAAGATCCGTAAAGTGCTGAAGATCGCTAAAGAGCCGATCTCCATGGAAACCCCGATCGGTGACGATGAAGATTCGCATCTGGGTGATTTCATCGAGGATACTACCCTCGAGCTGCCGCTGGATTCTGCGACCACTGAAAGCCTGCGTGCAGCAACACACGACGTACTGGCCGGTTTGACCGCGCGTGAAGCGAAAGTCCTGCGTATGCGTTTCGGTATCGATATGAACACCGACCACACGCTGGAAGAAGTAGGTAAACAGTTCGACGTGACCCGCGAACGTATCCGTCAGATCGAAGCGAAGGCACTGCGTAAACTGCGTCACCCGAGCCGTTCTGAAGTCCTGCGTAGCTTCCTGGACGATTAATCCCGTCGCATAAACTGCAAACGCCACCTTCCCGGTGGCGTTTTTTTTTACATTCCGCGCACGATCAGCGCCTCATCCAGTTCTCTGAAGGCTTCCACCAGTTTATCCAGGGTAATACGGCTTAGTCCGCTGGTATTCGGCAACACCCACACCTGCGTTGCGCCAATCGTTATGCTCTGCTTTCCCCACTCTACGCCGCGCTGGCTGAAGCCTTGTTCAAACGCCTGCTTACCTAATATCGCCAGGGCATGCGGTTGATAATCTTCAATTTTGGCAATCAGTTGACGCCCACCATCATGCAGTTCTTTACGCGAAACCTCATTAGCCTGCACCGTCGGTCTGTCGACCAGTTTGGTCACACCACAGCGAAAATCCAGCAAGTGTTCTGCTTCTTCCGGTTTGAGTTGGCGATCGGTAAAACCGGCCTGATGAATCACTTTCCAGAAACGGTTTGCCGGATGCGCAAACGGAAACCCCGTCCCGGCAGAAGAGAGCCCCGGATTGATGCCGCAGAACACGACCCGCAGCCCCGGCGCTAAAATATCTTTTACCATGAATACCTCACAACGATACGTCATGAGAAAAGTATAACGGATTGAAAATACGTTGTTTAATAAAACAGCATACGTACGGTTATGGCTGGATTGCGCGCAGGAGTTACTTTATAATTCACCGCCACGGCCCCTTAGCTCAGTGGTTAGAGCAGGCGACTCATAATCGCTTGGTCGCTGGTTCAAGTCCAGCAGGGGCCACCAAATATCAAGGGCTTACGGTAAAACGTAGGCCCTTAGTCATTTCTAGGATACCCATAGGATACTCAAGGAGAGTATTACCAGGTACAAAAAAAGGCCGCACGCGACCTTTAGACATCAAACATTTTCTTCAGGGTTTAAAAAAACCTCGAAAAATCGGTGCTTACTTAATCAATGAAAGTGTCAAGGGCCTCCTCAACACTTTGATATTTTTGCGTGGTCACTCCATTTGTTGCATTTTTCACTCTTGTATAAAGCACCACTGCCCCGCTCAGATCGGAAACCCCAGCATTTTGTAAGTAAGGCACAAGTTTATCCTCGTAATACTCGATTTCCCTTTGCATTACCTCCTCAGGACTCCCTATTAAAGTGCCTCGATCAGGAGCATTTCCTCGCGCTACTTGATATTCAAGTACAAAAGTTTTTTTCTCATACTTAAATTCAACTACGCCATCACAACCCCAAAAATTACCTTGGAGGTTGGAAAAATCGATGGAAGTCTCAATCCCGCCATTATAGGTAGCCTTAACTTTGGGCATCTGTCCGCTGATGGTAAAACCTTTAGAAGTAAAATACGCTAAAGAGGCATCTTGAATTGCCGTAGCGGCATCTCCCATCTGTTTTGCTAAAAGGTCACGACGGGCGGTACTCAGTTCTTCAATTTTCGACTTGAGGTCTTGCAACTTCATTTTCTGGGCTAATGACATATAAATTCCTTGTTTATACAGAATGTTAGCTGTGCATAATCTATGCTTTTTTATATTACTGCTATAAAAAATCAAATACCATCAATCCAATATTTCATTCAAATGCTCAAGTCAATGTATCGCTGTCGAAATATTTTGTAAAATCGACAATCTTGTTGCTAATGCCTCTTTCATGTACTCACACCACCCGGCAAAAATAGCCTCATCCGCACCCGGGTAGCCTGACAGAAAGCGCATCAGAATATCGTCGGTAAGTTTGTCCTGCTGATCCCAGTCAACAATAAACTGTCGAAACAGAGCGTAAGCCTTCGCAGGGTCTCTGTTCTGCCACGTCTCGACAACGATCTCGAGAGGAGGAGCCGTGTAAGTCACCTGCACTGGCAAAGGCTCGTATTTGGTCGGTATCAATATCTCTCGGGTAAATATCTCACCTTCCGGCCATAATTGTGCCTTGTTGGTCATTGCTGGTCCTCTACATAGATGCCAGCTGAAATAATCGCGCCACCGATGAGACGCTTTCCGTATAAGAGAGGAACCGGATAACCCTGTGCGACGGTATTCGTCACGCCACCAAACGCGTAACTGGCCTGATTAGCCGCATCCTGTTTACTGGCTAACCCTGCGGGCTGAGGAGACAACATCTGCACGACACCACCCACCATCATTGCCGCCCCAATTTTCCATGCTGCCGGCCCCCATACACCACCGCCCCATGCTTGCCCTATCGTTGACCCCTGTACGCCAACGACCACCAGGACAGCACCAAGAATGGTCTGCAGTACACCTGCACGCTTACTACCCATAATGATCGGAACGATTCGAATCGTCCGACCACCATTTGGAAAATCGAGGTCATCCTGCGTAACATTATTTTTATCCACGAACACGGCGAAAGTGAGTCCTCGCGCCTTGCTGGTGTTCATGAATTTCTCAAATCCCGGAATAGTGGCTGATAATGCTCTGAATGCTTCACGCGTCGGACCGATAAGGCGCTGATGTTCTCTGCCGAATAAAGAAGCTAAAGATCCACTCAGTTTGATAGTTGTCATGACTTCTGCACATGGATTCATAGTATTCAGCCCTTCTGATTTTCTTCAATGTACCGCTCAGCCATTTCAGGAATAAGGTCAGCAACAGTTGAAGCACGGCTTACCGCCCTGTTTACCTCAACTTTGATAGCATTGGAGTAGCGAGTCTCCATGTCCGGAAATTTACGGTTTATTGTCAGAGGAAGACTATCCATGATTGAACCGATTTCTGCGGCAAGTTTCGCAAGGACATAAGTGGCAAATGCAGTATCAATAACCTCGCCTGTTTCACGGGCATTCTTCAACTCCTGCGCATCTGCCTGGGCGTTCGTCAGGCGAATCCGGGCCTTTAACAGTTCAGCGTCATCAATGTCGCCGCCCTGATCCATAATTTTACTCAGCTCATTTTCAACCCTGTTACTCACCACGCTGGCAACATCATAAAATGCCTCACGCCCGATACGCTGTATCGGTTCGATGCCCCATTTGTCGAAAGCTGTCACACCGACCTTACAGCTTTTTGCCATGTTCTTCTTATTCAGTAGATGCTGAGCCATTTTCCACCTTTATACCGTTTTTTTAATGCTCAGGTGGGTGTATTGAAGTAATAAAAACCATCTAAATCATACTGATACAACGAACAACAACACCACCACCAGCATCTCAGAAAATCTCATAAATAGCGCTATTCTGCGAGGTCGCCGCCCCGTAGTAAGCCGGATCTCCCGAAAGGACCCGCGCCCAATTACCGGGTCAATCGAGCCTGTCCGATCAGCCTACCAGCTTGCTTTTCCCATCACGGACCTGGCGGCGAACTCGTTCAGTCTTGAGGCATAGCGAAGCTTCTGGTTTGACTGGTACAGGGATCTGGCATGTCTCAGAGCAACGGGGAATGTTGTTAATCCACTCAATCACTTCACTCAGATACCAGGCCTTGCGACCCTCAGTGACCTGTACACGCGCCGGAAATTCACCACGAGCCTCGAGGTTCAGTAACGTTCTGCGGCTTAGTGTGGTCAGTTCAATCACCTGATTCATATCAACCAGGCGCTCACTTACGTTCATCTTGTCTGCCAGTTCTTGTAGCTCGCGCACAACAGAATCCGGATAGAGGGCATCGGCAGTTGCCATCAGGCTGTTTTCTTTCATTGTAATCCCCTTACACCAGTGCCAGCGGTTGAACAGAAATACCAGAGCCAACAAAGGCGGCAACCTTAGCAGAGAGGGTCGTCACAGCCTCAGGCCAGTTGAGCACGTCAACATTCATCACGCCCGCTTTATAGACCTGCGCCTGTGTCTGACTGGCGGTATCAACGGCAAAGCACGACACATACACCGCCTGTCCTGCGTTCACGCCATCCCAGACAACAAGAGCGCCAGTGGTGTTATCCTGCATCAGCGGCGTAAGCGCCGGGATAACCCCCTTACCACCAACAAATATCCCCAGAGTAGACACCAGCGCCTCGGTACCAGCCACCAGCTCAGTGTAATGCGTAGTCATGAATGCTCCTTAAGCCACTCGAACGGTGACAAAGCGGTTAATACGAGCCGGAATAGGTTGCGGCGCGGAATGGGTCTGGACGTATTCAATAGCCGGATCGCCAGGCACGATGTAATTTTTAGGCGCGAGTTCTGCTTTGGTGATCCCCATACGGATAAGTTCAGGGTCCTGAATCCCACCATAAGCCACAATCCCCTGCAGGGCCGTATTTCCAAGCACCATCAAATCAGGATCGAGAAAATATTTTTCGGTGCCGTCTTCATCGGTATAGCGACCGCTATAAACCACGATTGCAACGTCTCCCATATATCCCTTAAAGCTCACTGAATCACCCAGGTCTTTAAGTGCCGTTTCCAGTTGAGCATTTGATCCGCGACGAGTATCGAGCACATCCTTAATCGCTTTGAATGAGCGATATTTCTTCCAGACGTTTCCACCCATGATGATGATATTTGTTACCCCTTCACTCAGTTCTGAATAGGCTTCAATATCGTCATTTGGGTCAAATGTTGCCTTGTCTTTACCTGACCAGGCTGCACCACCAGACTGAATGATCATGTTCTGGGTTTTGATATTCCAGTCCAGTTCGTAGCGCTCAATACCTTCCCCTTCAATGATATTTTTCCCGGTAGTGACAGCCTGAACCGCAAGCCATTCAATACGCGCCCGGATAGCAATCGACTGTTTAAGAATGGCCTGCTTAATCTTGATATTGCGGGTGTCGAGCGTGCTGTATTGTTCTGGTGTGACACCAGCCGGGCGAACGGCCAGTTTATTTGGGTCAATACTACTCTTGGGCTTCATGTAACCCGGACGGATGGATTTTGATTCATAGCCCTCATCACGCGCCACCTTACTACCAACCATAGGTGAACAAAACGCTGCGATCGGAATATTTGGGTCGTCGATAGTGTCCAGGATGATATCGCGTGTTTCGAACGTTACCGCGCGGGTAAAGAATAAATCTGTGAAAAGGGTTTTAAGCTGCTTCTGGATATCCTCAGCACTTACAACCCGGACAAGCG